>NZ_JBFTQB010001213.1:0-2283 GCF_056398785.1 Paenibacillus sp. 01T422
TTCATATACGGTATGAGACCAGAAACTCATGTTCCATACGCGATTTACAACCTCTAAAGTTCCGTATTTCTTTTGCAGCCAAGTACGGAAGGAGGCCGCGCACGTATCGCAATAGCAATGAGGCGCATTTTCGTTGCCAATGTGCCATACAAGCAAGGATGGGTGTTGTCCATAACGCTCTGCCATCTTGGTCGCTAAACGCTGAGAAAACATTCGGTAAACCGGACTATTGGGGCAGAAATTGACACGGGAGCCGTGCGTGCGCTTCCTGCCGTCAATATCGACTGGAAGCACTTCCGGATACAAACGAGACATCCAGGCAGGCTGCGCCGCAGTTGATGTCGCTAAGCACAGAAAAATACCTTCCTTTGCGACAGTAGCAATAATTTTGTCCAGCCAGCCAAAATCATACGTATCTTCCGAAGGCTGCAGCTTCGCCCAGCTAAATACAGGCAAAGTAACGATATTAATGCCCGCCAATTTAAATAATCGCATATCTTCTTGCCAGACTTCTTCTGGCCATTGGTCGGGATTGTAATCGCCGCCATAATAAATATATGGCAGTTTCTCATTAATCATTGGATATACCCCCAAAGTTCAGTAGTCGAACAGTTCTACTCTTTCATTGCCCCGTCCATTAATCCGGCAAAAATAAATTTGCGCAGCACTAAGTAAATCAAGATGGTCGGTAACATGACCAAAATAATGGCTGCTGACAACTCATTCCAATAGGTCGCGCGCTCGCCTACAAACGTCATCAACGCAGTTGATAACGTGCTAAGTTTCTTCGATGGCATATAGAGATATGGAATGTACATATCATTCATAATATCCACGGCTTTGATGATCGCCAGTGTTGCCGTTGCTGGAAGCAAGAGAGGGAAAAGAATCGAGCGGAAAATCCGGAAATACGATGCTCCATCGAGTAACGCGCTTTCATCAAGCTGCTTCGATATTTTCTCAATGAATTGCAGATAAATGAAAATTTGCATTAAATCCGTTCCTGCATAAATGATTAGCGGTGCAAATAGCAAGCATATTCGCTTTCTCGAATGCGACGGCAAAATTATGAAACGACCAACTCTTAGGCAGTGCAAACGGCGATGTAGCCGCGAGCTCCGGAGACGTCTTAAATGCTGCGAAAACAACCACAAGCAACGGGACGAAGATAATGATCGTGATGATCGATAAAATGACGTAATACAGCGTTTTGCCAAGAAAGGAATACACCGATGCCCTTTCCAGCCTACGAGGTTTGGTTGCAAGCTCTGCTTGAGGCATGCTCATGATGATTTTTCCCCTTTCTCACGAATCAATAAATTCTGAATGAAGCTAAACGCAATGATCATAACCATCAAAATGATTGCCAAGGCTGAAGCTAACCCATAACTATTGAATTTAAATGCCGTATTAATTGTGAAAATCGTGAACGTGCTACTTGATGTACCGGGACCACCTTGCGTGACAAGAAAAGGAATATCAAAGACTTGAAGTGCTCCCCGAATATTTAAGAACAAAATAATTTCAATGACGCGGCGAATTCCTGGTAAAACGATAAAACGAATCTGCTGCATTTTGTTAGCACCATCAATGGTTGCTGCTTCATACAAATCGCTTGGTATAGACTGGACACCTGCTAGGAATAAAATGATATGAAATCCCGCAAAACGCCACAAAGAAATTGCGATAAGTGAATAGTTAACTATTTTCACATCACTAAGCCAGTTATGAATCCAACTCTCCAAACCGACCGCCATCAAAAACTCGTTGATCGGACCGTTCACTGGATTGTACAAATATCCAAAGATATAAGCGACTGCTACACCATTAATAATGTAAGGAAGTAAAACAATAGATCGGAAAAACTCGCTAGCTCGCATTTTGGCATTCAACATAACCGCCAATAAAATCTCAATAGGAATCAACAACGCATGGATAATGAAATAAAGCCAGTTATTCGAGAGTGATTGCCACACTTGCGACATTTTGAGCGCTTTCAAATAATTGTCAAACCCTACAAAATGCAAATCCCTGCTAATTCCATTCCAATCAGTCAAACTGTATTGAAACAGCTTCACCGTAGGGTAAATGAGAAATAACAGCATTAATCCAATCGGCAACGCAAGAAAAGAAAATATGAGTACTCTTTTTTGCATGATGTTATTCATGAACTTCCCTCATTCCTTGATCAATGATGTTTGTAATGACAGCGGTGCAGGTGCATACCCCTTAGATCATCTTTTTGTAAGCCTAATTTTAGAGAGATTGGACACGCTTTCACAT
>NZ_JBFTQB010001214.1:0-1464 GCF_056398785.1 Paenibacillus sp. 01T422
ATAAGTAAGTTTATGATTGTGTTAATCTCTTTTTTTTCTTTGATTAGCGTCGGAATTATTAAAAGCAAAGAAAAATAGAAAATCATTTTCAGTAGTTCTTTTAAACTCGCTAATACATCTATTGCAACTATTGATGAAATACTACACGCTGCTATATAAATAATAAATACTATAATTACGCTTTTTCTAGTATCAATATGCAAACGGCTTTTCAAGATGTGTAATACTGACATATAAATAAAATAAGCAGACACAATAGCGTTAAGCATAAGAAAACCGCCAATACCTACACCAAGCTGGTTTAACATTTCAATAGTAGGCATAAACAAAACCAAAGCAAAAACAAAAAATTTAATATTTAGAAAATACACCATTAAAATTAACAGCAGAGGTATTATTAATAATAAGATTTTTCCACTTAGTAAAGCTACAATCATTGACGTAGAAATCATCAAAAAAGCAATGCTATAAATTAAAACTTTACGACTTTCTAAGATTCGCAAATTGGGGTCGCCCCTTTTTTATAGGCTGTTAGAATAGCCGTTTATACGGCTTTTACTGAATAATTGTCTCATTCAAGACCTTCGGATTGAAAACCATCCTGTAAAAGGAAATATTAACAAAATAAGCGATAATAAATGTAATAGAACTTGCTAGTGCGATACCCAACATATCTAAGTATTTAATCAAAAGGAAATTAAGCGCTATATTAATCACAACTGAAATAATATTTGCATATAGGTTCAAATCAATTCTTCCAATACTCATTAGTGTATTATGTTTAGGTGAGTATAGACTCCAGAAAAGCAAACCAACTAATAGCACCTTAAAATATGGAATAGAATTACTATAATTAAATCCGAATGCCCGAGGAATTAATACTGGTAATATCAAATATGATAAAATAATAATAACTAGCATTATAAGGAACACTCTTTTTTCATATTTTTTTAAAATCTTATTTATCTCTATCGGATCGTCTTGCTTTTCAGATATATATGGAACCATAATCTGAGTCATCGTACTCGGAATAATCATCATTGTTGTTATGATAAGAGTGCTAATACCATAAAATGCTATCTCACGATTATCAACTTTCATATAATTTGCCATTATTATTCCATTTGTTTGTAATGCCTGCCATGTAATACTAGTTGCGAGTGCAGTACTACTAAACTTAAGAAGCTTAATAGTACTTTCATTCCCAATTTTTTTAAATAGTTTAAATTTAACTTCCGTTCTTATGCTCATTATTAAAACAATAAATGTAAATACATTACTAACTATTAAACCAATGACATAGCCATAAATTCCGTACATGAATGCTGTGATTGTGCTTAATAAAATAACAAGTAATCTAGAATAACTTTGTATTTTAGACATTCTATGTATTTTTCTTTGTGATTGTAAATACGAAATAAATAAGTTTGTAAATGCAAACAACGGTACCAATAGCATATACAA
>NZ_JBFTQB010001215.1:0-1461 GCF_056398785.1 Paenibacillus sp. 01T422
GTATAGGTGTTATTCGATAATCTGTCTAGCCACTTTCACAAGATCGTCTAAGTCGATTTTGTTATCTCCAGTGACATCAGCTTTCTTCACAAGCAACCAATCCGGGCTGTTCGAATCTTTCCCATAGTTGGCTGCAATCATGGCAAGGTCGCCGATCGACACTTTGTTGTCGCCATTGATATCACCAGGCGTGCCAGGAGGAGGTGTTGTGATCGAGATGTTAGCCGATCCAAGCGTTGCACTCGTCTCGTGCCCCGTCGCATCCGCAACCACCGCCACTTTAACGGCCAAGCTAGCTGTTGCAGGTTGCACAATGTCCTTGGCTTTAAAAGTCAACTCAAGCACATCCCCGCTACCAATGATTGCATGACCAGCACCTTGGCTCGCAAGGATAAAGCGAACATTGCCAGGTGTTGTCTCCGATTTGGATACCAAGCTGATGCCCGTTTGAGCAGATTTGGCTGAAACAAATTCCATCAGCGAAGTATCATAGGTAATCGTCAAATCCTGTGCGTAAACTGCTTCGGTAACGTCTGATAAGCCCAGACGTGCCGTAAAGGTTTGACCTGTTAGGACCGAACTCGGTGCGACTAATGTAGTCGCTGGTACAATCACGGCTTTCGTAACCGTAACTTGTGCTGTTGCATGGAAACTTCCATCCACTGTTGTCGCTGTAATTTCTGCACTACCCACTTTGAGACCTGTAACAATAGCTTTGCCACTCACAATCTCAACCTTAGCGATCGAAGCATCGCTGCTGGCCCATGTCACATTTTGATTCGTTGCATTCTCAGGCTGTACCATTGCTTTCAATTCCACCGTACCACCTTCAGCGATGGATACCGCTGTTTTATCGAGCACAACACCTGTCACAGCAGTTAAGGTTTGATCTGTCACACGGATGTTATCTACAACTAGTTGGCCTCCAAGCTCGGCACTGCTGTTATCTGCACCTTTCACAATGGCCAGATAAGCATTCTTGGCACTGTCTGTCGCGAACGTCAAGTCAACTGCGCTCGCTCCAGCTGGTAGCGTTTTGGTCGCTAGATCACGCACTTTGCCGTTATCGTTCACTCGAACAGCAACCGTATATTGATTCGCCACATCCGCTTTCGCCTGCATCGTCAAATGATACGTTTTATTCGTGTCCAAACGCAGTGTTTGCGGCAGAGTCCGCAGCCACTCGCCAGCGCCGCCTTCATTCGTTTTTAATGAGAAGTTGCCGTCCAATACATAGGATTTCACTTGGTTTCCGTTCGTTTCCTCCATATGCGTTTGAACATTGCCTGCCTTCGCATAGACGAAAGGTCCCCAAGCTTCATCGACATTCTCGAAATCTTCATTAAGTACGGTACCCGCTCCATCGGTTTTCCCTGGGTTCTTCCATATCCGGACATCATCGAAGGAAACAGTTGCATCACCTGGTGCAACGTTAAGTGCAAGGGTTGCCGTGTCGCTAAC
>NZ_JBFTQB010001216.1:0-1461 GCF_056398785.1 Paenibacillus sp. 01T422
TTCCTGGATGGAGCAAATCAATCACTCGATTATGTGAGTCAAGCCACGGCGCACATAAACAAACTGAGTACGTTTGCTGAACAAGCACCGCAGTTGATCAAAGACGCCGCTACAAATCCTGAAACGAAGCAGAAGCTTGAAGATCAATTACTAGCCTTAAAGACAGATATCGAACAATTTAATTTGAAAAGCGTTCCTGCATTCGCAAAAGATATTCACCAGCAATTAGTTGAGAAAAATAAAGTCTTGTTAGATGAGATTAACCAAGTCGTAGACAATGGACATTTGGCACTCGACAAACTGCAAAACTCCCAAATCCTTGCCACCATTACGGATATCACGGGGTTAATCAATCGAATATCCAATTCAGGAGGGTAGCAAAAAGGAGTTAAGCGATTCGAAATCGCTTAGCTCCTTTTTCACTCTCTTAGTCGAATGAATTACTCTTTCTTAGCTTCGTAATGAAGCACCAGCACACCTGAAGGTAGTATCTTGGAAGATAAGAGATTCAAACGTTTCGTTGCCTTATCTTCTTGAAATAATCGCGTGCCATTCCCCAGCACAATTGGGCTAACTGTTAATCGGTACTCATCAATTAAGTCCAAATCCATAAATGTATGAGCGATACGCGGGCTGCCAAAGATGACAAGGTCCTTCCCCGGTTGCTGCTTGAGCTTCCCAATTTCCTCTGCGATATTCTCGTTAATCAATGTTGTGCGGTTCCACTGCACTTCACTGAGGCTTTTGGAAATCACAATCTTGTCAATGTCCTCTATCCAATTCGCATGATCGATATCGTGCTGCGTGCTTTCAGGATTGTTGAGTACAGTAGGCCAATAGCTCTCCATCATCTGATAAGTTACGCGACCATAGATGGGCGATCCCACTGTCTTCACGATCTCATCTGCAGCGTCCATCAAATCTTGGTCATAGGAGATCCAATTCAATTCCCCATTGGGTCCAGCTACAAAGCCGTCTAGCGATACGTGCATGAATAATACAACTTTTCTCATCGTCATTCTCCTTTAGTTTGAGTCTCTCACTTCATTTTAGTGGATTCAAACTAAAAGACACAACATCTAATGGATTTCTATCACGATTCAACAAATATGTTCAAAAATATTATCTTGGATAGTAAGAAAATCCTGGATACTTGACGACCGGCCATTTTTCTTTGCGCAAAGCGTCTATTAGTTCAGGTCCCACATGCAAATTACCCTTCAAAAGTTCATGTGGCGTGAGCGCCATCCATTGATTTAATGAGACATCTTCAAAGAGGTTGCTCTTAAACATTTCAAGAAACCATAGGGTTTCACTACCCGTATTTTGAATATAATGCCCCGTAGCAAATGGCACATATCCGACATCACCTGCTCGATAGTCAAACGTACGGCCATTGCCATTGCCGATAAACACGGTCATTCGTCCCTGACCCGCGAGGTAGTATTGCCACTCATCGTT
>NZ_JBFTQB010001217.1:0-1447 GCF_056398785.1 Paenibacillus sp. 01T422
CCCTAACATGAGGCCAAGCTGGATCGGTTGGGGATGAATCATACGCTGAATACCTTCAATGAAGATCCCTAAGGCGATTACGCAGAGGGCGAGGCCGTTAAGGAATGAAGCGATAATCTCAAACCGTAGGAATCCAAAGGTGAAACGTGCATTCGGCTGCCTAGTTGCGAGGTGCAGGGCAATCATACTTAAGCCTAGAGCGATGACGTCCGAGATCATATGGGCCGAATCGGAAAGCAGCGCGAGTGAGTTGGAGAGCACCCCGCCGACAATTTCTACAATCGTGAAAAAGGCGGTTAGCAGGAGGGTTATCCACAATGTTTTTCTAGATTTCGTCTGTTCTTTTACGTGATGAAGATGGTGGTAGTCGTATTCCGTATTCATAAGATCCCTCCTTATTTATAATARTTCTAATTTAATTATTATTATATGCTAGAGGGAGGAAAGGTGCAACACTTTTAGGGTTATTTACAGATTAAACACATTTTCTGTGAAGAGTAGAGAATATGGCGTGGATAAGGAGTGAAGGAGCATATGGGAGGAGTGTACTGGAGGAGCATACAGGAAGGGAAAGAAGTGTAAAGAAGCGTGCAGGAGGGTAAAGTTGTGCCTAAAGAAGAGTATAAAGAAGCAAAAAGAGGAAGGAAATAAAGCGTTTTCTAATTTGTAACATAAATGAAATAATTCTGTTATGGTTTCATAATGTTTGGGGGGTATTATAATAAGCAAGACCCCCTTTTTAATATAAACTTTTTGAACCCGGCCCCGTTGGCTGGGTTCCTTTTTTTGTTTGGATTTGAATGCCTTGTCCAATCATAGCATCCTGAGAAGGAGCCAAGCACTCTAACGGACCTCAGAGCCGTTATTCTAGGTAAATTGCCGCTATTAACATTAATAACGGACTCCAGTGACGTTATCTTGTCATTTCTCATCACAATTTCACTTTGAAGTAGTGAATAGCCGCGCTGGTGTCCGTTAGAATTTTAGAGAGCCCCAATTCTTGTGAATAGGGGCTGCTCGGTCCGTAAGGCATTTGCCACATCCGGCCTTGCAGCAGCACTACTTACCAAAACCTCACAATCAAGCCCACTGCACACCGAAATCCATACAACCGWCTCTGCTGTAAGCTCACTAATTGCCATGATGGCAATTGTACACTCAAACCACAAAACAACACAGCACACTTAACCGCAGTACTACACTCAAACCCAAAAGTAGACTACTCCAACCAGAGTATCCTGAAAAGAATTCAACCGCTCTAACGGACCCCAGAGTCGTATATTATAGGAAAATTTGCACTATTAGCATCAATAACGGACTCCAGTGACGTTAATCATTCGTTTCATATGCAAAATATCACTTTGAGGTGCGAATAGCTGCGCTGGGTCCGTTAGAATTCGAGAGAGCTCGGATTCTTACGAATAGGGGCTACTCGGCCCGTATGGGA
>NZ_JBFTQB010001218.1:0-1446 GCF_056398785.1 Paenibacillus sp. 01T422
GGGTAGGGGTAGCGTCAAGAAGTTTGTGTATTAGGTCTTGTAGGGGTTATTCGTCGGGACGATGAATTAGTTTTTTGGTTTAGTGGATTCAGGGGGATCCCCCTGAAAATTTTGGATTTAATTCCCATTAGTTTAGGGCATGCTCAGGCTCTTCATTCCCGCCTAGATTTGGCAAAGATGGATATCTGGTTTCAAAGAGCAACAACAAAGCTTCTCTTGTTTCTGGGTCATTAAAACCTTGAACAATGCGGTTACCCCATCTTTCATTGTGAGCAATTGTATCTAAATAGATAATTTTTTCGGCAGCTTCAATGTTGGTTAAACTGTTCATAGGACGTAACCTTTTTCTAAATTCTTTATTGGTGCGCTCGATCGGATTGGACGTGTAGATAGCTTTTTTTATCATGACTGGATATTTGTAGAACGTCAGTAGCGTGGGCAGATTGGTCTCCCAAGACTCAATCTCTTTGGGATACTGCTTCCCCCACTTTGCTTTCACCGAATCAAAACAGGCCTTAGCCACTTCCACATCTGGGGCGTTGTAAATGGTCTTTAAATCATTTAGAAATTCAGTTTTGTCTTTCACTCGAATCTTTGGAAAAACATTACGAACCTTGTGGACAACGCAGTGTTGCACATCGGCTTTAGGGTAGGCTTCTTTAAATGCATCTTCTAGGCCAATGAGTCCGTCGAATACACCTAAGAGTACTTCAGTTGCCCCGCGTCGTTTGAGGTCTCCTAGCACTTCACGCCAGCCATTTGCGCTTTCTTTGCCGCCAATATAGAAGCCTAGGATGTTTCTGTATCCTTGTTCATTAATGCCCATGACCAAATAAACGACTTCACTATCAACCGTGTCCCGTTTCAAGTTAAAATAGAAGCCGTCTAAATAAATCACCGAATAACGCTTCTCTAAAGGACGTTCGTGCCAACGCTCTACGTCTTCAAGCACGGTGCTGGTGATGTTACTAATGGTCGTTGGCGAGTACTGCGTGCCAAACATACCCTCGATAAAGCGAGCCACATCACGCGTGCTCATGCCGCCTTTATACATATGAATAACAGCCTCTTCGAGCCAACCATCGCGCCTCTGGTACGGCTCAAAGAGTTGCGTTTGGAAGTTCCCTTTACGGTCTCTAGGAACCTTCAACTCTTCGATCTTGCCATATCGTGTATCGAGCGTACGCTCGTAATACCCATTTCGGCTATTCCGAATTTCTGGTTGTTCTTCCACTTGAAGAAATTGATTCATTTCTTCTTTCATAATGAGTTCAAGCTTTTCTTGGATCATCGTTTTCACAAGATTTTCTAGTAGATCATTTAAATTATTTTGGGGTATAGTAGTCATTGAGTAGGGCTCCTTCTTGGTGGTGTGGTAATCCCGAGAATACCCTACTTTTTTGTCGTTCGACCATACTCCAAATACTGGTACACAAACTATTTTAC
>NZ_JBFTQB010001219.1:0-1446 GCF_056398785.1 Paenibacillus sp. 01T422
GCGTAACCATACACCAGAAACATCCCCCGGCAAATGTTGCCTTGTCATACTTGCTTTGTTGAACGTTAGTTTCCACTCTTTCTCCACCTCTTTCATTGAAATCACTTCTATCATACCAAAAGTTTGTGCGATAACCAAAAAGACACCATTCACTTGCGTGAACGATGCCTTCGTTATGCTGATTCATGCTTACAGATTGTTGAAAATATCCGTAAGAACAGGAACGATTTGAGACTTACGGGAAACTACGCCTTTAAGAATAGCTTTGTTATCTGCAAGTGTTACATTGTACGCTTTTTCCACTGCTTCAGCTTTGCTTCCAAGTGCAAGACCCACGGAATCATTGTTAAGAATGTCTGTAACAACGAAGAGGAACAAATCAAGGTTTTTCTCGGCAATGATTGTGTTAAGTAGAGCTTCGATTTCGGCTTGCTGCGCAAGCACATCATTCACATCTACCGCGTTAACTTGTGCGATTTCAATTTTGTAGCTGCCCATTTGGAACTCTTTTGCGTCCAGCGAGATCAGTTGTGCAACTGTTTTGTCGCTCAGATCAGCGCCGGCTTTCAGCATATCAAGACCATATACTTCAGCGTCTACGCCAGCAATAGCTGCAAGCTCACGAGCTGCTGCAACGTCTTGCTCTGTGCAAGTTGGGGATTTGAACAACAAGGAATCTGAAATGATAGCAGAAAGCATCAAACCTGCAATGTCCTTATCGATGGAAACGCCGTTTTCTTTGTACAATTTATTCAAAATCGTTGCTGTGCAACCAACAGGCTCTGCACGGTAGTACAGCGGGTGGCTGGTCTCGAAATTCGCAATTCGATGATGGTCGATAACTTCCACTACACGCACTTGATCAATGTCCGTAGCGCTTTGCTGACGCTCAACGTGGTCAACCAAGATCACATTCGCCGCTTCATTCGCAACCGTATCTACTTGACGAGGCGCAGCAACTTTAAATGTGTCCAATGCAAATTGTGTTTCACCGTTCACGCTGCCTAGACGGACGGCTTCAACCTCTTGGCCAAGCTTCGTTTTCAGTGCTGCATAAGCAATTGCTGAAGTAATTGAATCAGTGTCCGGATTTTTATGTCCGAAAATAAGTGTTTTTGACATGATACGACTCCTTATTAGTAAAAGTGTAGTAAGAGTTTTCAATCTCTACCTACGATTATACTAAAAAATCTCAGTAAATCCATTACTAAACCAAAACCTTTGGAATGAACGGAGAAATTACTGAATTATACAGGCTTTCGCTTATTGTAGCCGCGATCATCATAAGGCTGAAGCTGTTCCAGCCATTTGTCTTCCAGCTTCCTCAAAGCATCGTCCTCGTCGAAGTATCCTGTTTCCTTCACTTTAAGCACTTCCAACACCTCTATCTCAAAGGCGCTGCTCCCAAATTCGTTCAATTCCAATTGCAGCGCATTATTCATATGC
>NZ_JBFTQB010001220.1:0-1443 GCF_056398785.1 Paenibacillus sp. 01T422
GATCATGATAGACGGCCCCGCCGCCGGAAAGTCTGCGAACAACATGCAGGTTGTGATCCTTCACATACTCTGGATTGATTTCTTCCAGAGTATTTTGATTTTTGCCAATAATAATGGATGGTTCGTTCATATAAAAAAGCAGGTAACTGTCCCGATCAGGCAGATGCCTTAACGCGTATTCCTCAATCGCCAAGTTGATCCGTGGATCTGTTATTCCTTCGTTATCAATAAATTGCATAAGTATGCTCCTTTAATTAGTTAGATAAATCAGACGCCATCGTTCGATTGAGTGTTGTCATCCCCAAAGATTGGTAGAAAGCTCTGGCGCTCTCATTAAATTCCCAAACATTAAGCTCAAGGGAGGAAGCCCCTTGTTCCCGCGCCCAGGCTGCAGATGCCTGATAGAGCAGTGTTCCAATGCCTTGACGCTGAAAGTAGGTGACACTGCAAGTTCATTCAAATAAGCGTATGTGCGTGGAACCAGCGCCTCGTACGAAGGGCTTTTCTTCATCTCCAGCATCGCCACACCCACCACTTGCCCGCTTTTCTCAGCGACCMATATTACCTTGTTCATCTGATCGGAGAAGCTGCGGTACCAGCCCATGGCAACGACGTGATCCAATCTTGCAAAATGATCGGGCAAAGCGGCAGCATGCTCCTCTTGGCCAAATCGAATGATGGCATTGACTGCCTCATAGTCTTCAGAACGCGCTCGTCGTATGATAAGCTCCAAATCATCCACTCCTGTTGCCAGCTTGCAGTTATCTTTCCGTTGTTTCATAGCTTACATCAATGGACATTATTTTTCCACTTTTGATATTGTATTTTTATGCATTAATATGTATATTTATTTAAAATAGCTCTGGAGAATCGAAAGGAGTTTACTTTTGATGAAAGATTCAATCACCTTTTACAACGAAATCGATATGATTGCCTCTAACACTTGGCCTGCCGAAATTACTGCTTATATCGACAACTGGCAGTTGCGGGCTACCCAGGGTGTTACTAAGCGCGCAAACAGTGTGCTTGCAATCGGTAATTATCCGACAACCGCTAACTGGCTGCCGCTTATCGAACAATTTTATGCCGACAAAGGCCTTCCTGCCATTTTCCATATTAGCGATGCATCGCCACCTGGCCTGGATGCAAAGTTGCATTCGGAGGGGTATGTCTCTGATCTACCATGTCTCATGATGTTTGCTAACGCTCGGGAAACGGCTGCTCTAGCGCAGCAGAAGCTTCTAATGAAACCACATCTGCCCATTTCGACAGAATGGATGAACGAAGTGGACGATGCGTGGTTGGATGCCTTTCTTGCCCTTGAAAATTATGATAATTCACTTAAAGAATGCTACAAAGGAATATGTGACCGCATCTCCAAGACCAAAGGTTTTGTAAAATTAATAAGAGACAATCAAATCATCGCCGTCGGCACGGCTATAG
>NZ_JBFTQB010001221.1:0-1442 GCF_056398785.1 Paenibacillus sp. 01T422
AGCATGTTTTCACCGAAAAAGGCGTCCATTTGTCTTCTAAGAAATGAATTCACCTATTGTGAAAAGTGTTTAAGTTTTGGATACCACAGTCTATTACATCAGTTTTGTTTCTTAAATCAATGTCCTTATCATTTGTGTGAATTAAGTCATACTTGTAGCAATTGTGGTACGTCACTAAATTTCGAACTATTCAATCAGCCTAGAGCAGGTGGTTTTATTTGTAATTGCACAAAAAAAATAATAGATTATAAGTTTTCATCCTTTACAGAATGGAGCTTTAATCTACCATTAAAAAATGAATTATTAATTAAGTGGTTGAATACAGATTTTACTGCCTCATCTAAAATAGACAGCACTTACATATACCTTCCAGCACTAATAAATAAACCACAAGCCATGAAATTTATTTTGGAATTTTATAATTCAACCATTATATGAATTTGCCTTCTACCCTATACAATTATAAAAAATATGAATTACAGATTACTACTCATTACTCTCAGTAACCCTAACTAATTTAAAATTTTTCACGATACTTCTACTATCTTTATTAGAAAGAACGTCAAGAATTTTACCTGCAAAAAAAGCTACTGTTACGAATTCAATTACTTTAGTAATCAACATATGAACACTTTGTATGATTTTCCCTAAGTAATTGCTTGCAACAACCTCTTTTTGAAACTCTTCCATACAACTGTTCATTGGTAATGAATACGCAATATATATAGGGAAGAAAAGTATATCTGAATCTTGTAGGTAGTGCTTTTGCGGATTTAAACATTTATTTTCATTTTGCTCTACTGATGCATGATGCTCAATGATATAAGCATTCTGATTGTCTAAGCTAGAATACCAAATACCACAAACGTAATGAGGAAGTAGTAAACATGTTACAAGTAACATGAGCATCCATATTAAATTATTTTGATTTGGCTTATCCCTTTGATAACTCTTTATTGCTTCCATAGCTAATCTATAAACAACAAAAAGGTAAAGTAATAAAACGAAACCATAAGTGATGCATTGCATGACTAATATATGTGGAAACTGATCTTTGTTAAATAAAATGTTAATTTGAAAAACAATAAGTGTAATAGATGCTAATATAACAAACTCAAGAAATAAAGTAACTAATATTAATTTAGGAAAACTCTTCAATACGACTTTAAATAATATATTAATGCCTAAAGGGAATACAAGAGATATCAGAACAGTCAAAAAAAACAAAAAAATTTCCACTGGCGTCAAAAATATAAAGCATAAAAGAATTAAAGTCATGATTACCGTTGAGACAAATATAAACATTTTACTCGTTATTATTCTCTGTTTCTCTACTAGCAGTAAGTATGAAAAAAATATAATAAAGACGTATATAATTAATTTCCCGAGATATCCCAAGTTACTATATGAAATTAATATCAGCCAGCTGTTAACTACTAATA
>NZ_JBFTQB010001222.1:0-1440 GCF_056398785.1 Paenibacillus sp. 01T422
AGTCAAGAAAGAAATAAGCCAAATCATTCAATCCGAGTTAAAAGACCCACGAATTGGTTTCTTAACCGTTACGGGTRTTGAAGTAACAAATGATCTTTCCATAGCGCGTGTGTTTCTAAGCGTTATGGGTACGGACGAACAGAAAGAAGCCACTCTCAAGGCGCTTTCTGCAGGTTCCGGTTATATCCGTTCAGAGCTTAACAAACGAATTCGGTTACGGAAGATCCCGGAATTACAATTCAAGTTCGATGCGTCTATCGATTATGGCAGTCATATCGAGAACTTGCTTCACAAGCTAAACCAGGAAGGAAATCCAAATGTATGAGTAACAGAATGATGCATGCCACCGAATACAGCCAGCAGCTGGAAGCAGCAGCTAAGTTTATCGAGCAGCATGATGATTTCTTGGTGGTATCTCACATCCAGCCGGATGGGGATGCCGCCAGCTCTACATACGCGATGGGTTGGCTTCTCGCCCAACTAGGGAAAACCTTTACCATGATTAATGAAGGCGTCATGCCTTCTAAATTCTCCTATCTGTGGGGAAGCGATCAGGTACTTGATTTTAGCAAAGAAATACCGAATAGACGTTATAAGACCATAATAAGTGTTGATTGTGCTGATTTCTCCAGAATAGGTAGGGTCAGCACTCTTTTTGATGAACAAGCCCAGCTGCTCAATGTTGATCATCATCCAACCAATGATAGATTTGGTTCGTGTCATTTGATTAAACATGATGCGGCTGCGACTGTTCAAATCTTGTATGATTTAGCCATACATATGAACATGAGTTTGGACTTGGCTATTGGGGACTGCTTTTATACAGGGTTACTTACGGATACAGGCGGTTTTCGTTACTCAAATACCTCGCCTGAAGTTATGCAAATTGGAGCGACTTTGCTTGCTCTAGGTGTTCAGGGTTCGGAAATTGCTGAGCAAGTTTTGGAGAGAGTGACGTATTCACAAATTGTTCTTCTTCAGAAGGCATTATCTACCCTTTCATTTGCCCATGAACGTAAACTAGCGTGGCTGGCAGTATCTTTAGCTGATTTAGAGTCTACAGGGGCTTCTAGTGAGGATTTAGATGGCCTAGTGAACTATCCACGTAATGTGGAAGGCGTCGAAGTGGGTATGCTATTTAAAGAGAAAGCGCCCGGTGTAATTAAAGTAAGTCTTCGCTCTTCAGGACTTGTCGATGTTGCCGCGATCGCTCAATCCCTTGGTGGAGGCGGTCATGTGCGTGCATCAGGCTGCACAATCCAAGGAACAATTGAAGAAGCAGTAGCAAGAATGGTTCAGGAAGTAGGGAGCAAGCTGATATGACGCTAGAAGGCATTTTGCCTGTATGGAAACCAGTAGGCTTCACATCCCATGATGTTGTAGCCAAAGTCAGAGGTATACTAGGAATTAAACGTATCGGCCACACGGGGACGTTAGATC
>NZ_JBFTQB010001223.1:0-1439 GCF_056398785.1 Paenibacillus sp. 01T422
GGTTGGCGTGATGCTTTCAGTCAGCCTAAATATTTTGAATTTTTTTCAGAGCCAAAACTTAAATTAATATTCCCCTATGGTAAAACCTGGTTTTCAATTATTAGGTATGAAAGAAAGAAAACTCGGCGAGAATTCGTTAGATTACAATGGAAAATTATTGATTGTGGATGTACCACATTTGATTTAGGATAATACTGTCATTACGCTAACGCAGAACATATGTTTAATACATAACAATAAAAGGCTGCCGACGCAATCGGCAGCCTTTTGCTCATAAATCTGTAGATACCCCATTCGCCTACCCTTTCCTCACCTGTCGCTGAATGCGATACTCCGTCGGAGAAATCCCTTCCAGATTTCTGAATGTTCGAATGAACGAGTTACGGTTGTTAAAGCCGATCTCCTCAAGTATTTTCTGAATTGGCTTTGTTGTATTTGTCGGCGAGCATCTCCAGACTAATATCTTCGTGATAATATTCATCTATATATTGCTTAAACAACCTAATATCAAACTCCCTCTGGATAGGGGTGCATGCTTCTAGAACACTATCGTAGAATGACAGGATGAAATCTGCCATATCCCCGATCGAGTGGGTGCTGATGGACATGACGAACTCGCTGTAGTTTTTGAAGATGGATTCGTCCATCGTTCTATCAAGCTGCTTCAACGCTTGTGTACCGATCAGATACAGATGCATATACAGCTGTCTACTACTCATATCGGTCATGGTGCTGTTCATATTGGCATTAATAATTGTCTTCAGCAGCTGTTGCAAATCCTCTTGCTTGTTGGAGAGCAGCAGGTTAAAGAGCTTGTTTTCATCCGTTTTGCTTAGCAAATATCCGGACTCGTCCTGATTGTTCTCATTATATATGCTGATCCTTTTGGTATCGAACGGAGATACACGCCGTCACTTTTTTGTTCATTGAAGTTGAACAAATTCTAAAAAAAGGGTTTTATTGGAGATTGTTGAATGTTTTTAAACAAGATGTCTTCATCATGGATAAATATGGAGAGAGGAGAGGGTATTTTGCAGAATACTATCGTGATTGATTTAGTTGAAGTGGCGCCTTTCAAGGTCTTGGCAGTACGGACGGGGATGACACCTGACAACAGTGGCACGCGAGAGGCGTGGAGCAGGCTTACAGCACAAGTGCCCATTAAGGATGAGAGACTCACTCATGTGCCTTCTGCCTATGTACTCATTCCTCAGGAGCAATTGAGCAGGCAAGTCGATACGCTGTGGGTCGGACTGGCGGTACACGAATTCGGACATGTAGAGGAAGGCATTGAGACTCTGGAGGTAGGTGGAGGTCTATGTGCGAGGGCCCGCGTGAATGGGAATGAGGCACATATGTGGCGCGTATATGACGCAATGTTTGCCTGGATAGATCAGTCGCCAGATTATGAGATCGACCAACGTAAGGGAGTACTCGGG
>NZ_JBFTQB010001224.1:0-1438 GCF_056398785.1 Paenibacillus sp. 01T422
ACTATGCACACGGGGCGCGATGCACTGCACAAATATTTGATGGATCACGATGCTCCGCTTGATTTGAACGGAGCGGCTATTTACCACTGCGGACCGGTTATGAGTAAGGATGAAGCTGGCGAGTGGCATGTGAAAGCGGCTGGCCCTACGACAAGCATTCGCGAGGAGCCTTATCAAGGTGACATTATCAAGAAGTTCGGGATTCGTGCGGTTATCGGAAAAGGCGGAATGGGCCCGAAAACATTAGCAGCGCTTAAGGATCACGGCGGCGTTTATCTCAATGCAATTGGTGGTGCTGCGCAATACTATGCTCAATGCTTTAAGAAAGTTGAAGGCGTTGATTTCATGGAATTCGGTATTCCTGAAGCTATGTGGCATCTGGAGACAGAGGGGTTTGCTGCCATCGTTACGATGGATTCACATGGCAACAGCTTGCATGCTGATGTTGAGAAAAATGCGTTTGAGAAGCTTTCTGCGTTGAAAGAACCTGTTTTTAAATAAGCATTACTATAAATGATTTTGCACTTTTTCATCTTTACAATTAAATAACTGGATTTGGTACGGGGGAAAGGGTTACTATGTAGAGTAGCCCTTTTATCTTTGAATTCAGACTTGATCTATCGGAGGCCAGAAAAACAGATGACTAAATTCCGTGCCAAACTGACATTTATTTTGATTGTATTGATTGGTTCATCCATGCTGCTTGCCGGTATTTTTATGGCAAAGGTGCTTGAGGATTCTCATGTAAAATCCTTGGAGGAGAATATGGAGCGTGAGCTGCATATCCTTGTAGCCACAGGGGATTGGGGCAGGATGGGATCAGAAGCTGAATTGGGATCCTATTTCTCGGAACAAGCCAAACGGATTAAAGCTGCAACCAATGAGCGGATAACCTTTGTTCGTGCTGACGGCAAAGTGATCGGTGATTCTGATCAAAGTCCAGAGCAAATGGACAACCACTTAAGTCGACCTGAGATTGTCGCTGCTGCAGCGAACGGCGTAGGCTATGTTACGCGATACAGTGATACCATAAAAGAGAAAATGCTATACGCCGCCATTCCAGTGAAGAATGATTCACAGGTGACTACCGGCTATCTACGAATCTCACTGAGTCTGGAACAAATCGATAATTCGATCCGCAGGTTGTGGTATTTTCTCATTCTAGGTTTGATGATTTTATTTGTGATTGCCGGTCTGGTAAGTTATCGGATAGCAAAGGGAATTACTCACCCGATTGAGAAAATGACGAAGGTCGCCCAGCAAATCACGAATATGAATTATGAATCCCGTGTTCCCGCCTATAGCAATGATGAAGTTGGGCAGCTAGGGCAGGCGATCAATCGGATGTCCGAAAGCTTGCAGCAGCAGATGGCGAGGATTCAGGAGAATGAACGCAGACTTCAAGGCGTTATGGAAAATATGCTGAGCGGCATTATGA
>NZ_JBFTQB010001225.1:0-1436 GCF_056398785.1 Paenibacillus sp. 01T422
GAATAAAGCATAGAGAGGTAGGTTGAAACAACAATGTTGAAAAAAATGATCGCATCCACCGCTATGGCCACCGCGATACTGGCACCTGTTTTACTTGGAGCCCCGGTTCAAGCCATTGAAAATACATCTGATTACACCGTCGTCAAATCATTTCCGCTATCTCAGAATACAAGCGAATCTCCGTATTTGGAAGCTGGCAATCTTATGGTACCGGTTCGCGAAATCGCCCAAGGTCTCGGTTGGGATGTCACATGGGACGGCAATTCGCAAGAAGTCAAGCTCGTCAAAGGAAATAGTGTTATTCGGCTCGTTCTGAACAGGACCCACGGAACAATCGGCGACTATGAGCCCTTTTTGCTGACGACGCCCGTCGTTTTGAAGAATGATATTTCCTTCGCTCCACTCAGGGTACTGGCTGCCAGAATGGGGGCGGAGACGTTATGGGATTCCCAGACTAGCACGGCGTCAATCACGATCCCAAATCAATCGCACCAAAATCCACTTACCTTCGATTTCAGCAAGGATAACGGAGGATGGGAAACCGGCGTCGCTGATCTCCCAGTCGCCTATCAAGACCAGGATTACCGCATAAATGCTAAAGTAGATACGGTTAACCTGAACGACGGCACCAAAATAAACGGCATGATGCTAAGCGGAATGAACCGCAGCGATGACCTTTTCATGTTTATGTCCAAAAAGCTGGACGGTTCCGCTGGTTTGAAACCGAATACTGAATACGAAGTAAATTTACGTTTCGACCTGGCCACCAGCGAAGCTGAGAGTTCCATGGGAATCGGTGGCGGTCCCGCCTCTTCAGTATTCGTGAAAGCCGGCGTAGTTGACCGAGAGCCTTCTGTCATAGAAGACAGTACTTATGCGAATACGCCTTACTATCGCCTGAATCTTGACAAAGGCAACCAATCAACCGACGGCAAAGATGTAGCTCTTCTTGGAAACATCGCCAAACCAGACGCTGAGAAAAGTGGGTTCCAACTGAAAAGCTTCGAACGTACGTTCACTGTGAAAAGCAACGCTGCCGGCGAATTATACGTCATAATTGGTACGGATTCCGGGTACGAAGGGTTACAAACACTCTATTTTACTAACATCGATTTAACCCTAGTTCCTAAGAACTAACAATCTCTGCCTCAATAGAAAAGAAGAACGGATAAGACCGCCAATGGTATGATTTGGCGGTCTTATCTTTTTGATCTCATTTTATCTCTACTCACCCATGTTCGCTTAACGATTTGTCATCCCCATTAATTTCTTGTATCAACCCCTCGCCTAATTGAAATAATGTACTATGCACGACATGAAACAGAGGTGAGAATATTGGAGAAATACAGGATTGATCCGAGCAAAGGGTTGGAGTTCGGCATCTATACATTAGGCGACCATCTCCCTAATCCACACACTGGAAAACGTATTTCTGC
>NZ_JBFTQB010001226.1:0-1435 GCF_056398785.1 Paenibacillus sp. 01T422
TATCGCAAACTTGGGTCGATATATGAACCCACTCGGGTTCATCAATGAAGCCAAACGTAGAGTCGAAGTAGAGAAAAGCATTGAGATGCTGCGCGTAAAGACGCCGAACATGCATGCGTTGATCAAAAACCTTTCGGGTGGTAACCAACAGAAGGTACTCTTGGCCAGATGGCTGCTTACAGAGCCGGACGTGCTCCTGCTCGATGAGCCAACTCGCGGAATTGATGTTGGCGCGAAGTTTGAGATTTATTCCATCATTGCTGACCTTGCGAAGCAGGGGAAAAGTATTATCATGATCTCTTCTGAAATGCCCGAGCTGCTTGGGATGTCAGACCGAATCATGGTCATGTGTGAAGGACGCCTTACGGGGATTGTAGAAGGAAATAAAGCAACAGAAGAAGAGATCATGCGCCTTGCTGCACAGCATATGGCATAAATGGGGGGGCAAGAAACCATGAGTACAAAAACAGAAACATTGAAATCTAGAGACATAAGTGGGTTCGTGACCAAATACGCAATCTACATCGTATTGGTTGTGCTCGTAATCGGGATTGCGATTTATGATCCGCGCTTTTTATCCGTTAGTATCTTGCGTGATATTTTGCTGCAGTCATCCACGCGTGTCATCATTGCTTTGGGTGCTGCATTCATCTTGATCACGGGAGGCACCGATCTCTCGACAGGACGGATTGTTGGTTTGACAGCCGTTATCTCGGCCTCTATGCTGCAAACGCAGGATTACGGTCGCAGATTTTTCCCGGATCTACCGCACTTACCACTGGTTGTCCCAATTATCATTGCGATTTTAGCTGGTCTTCTGGTAGGACTTATTAATGGGGTTATCGTCGCTAAATTAAAGGTTCCACCATTCATTGCAACACTAGGAACGATGGTTGCCGTCTACGGCGCCAACTCCCTATACTTCGATATGAAACCGAATCAGTCCCAACCTATCGGCGGTTTGAGACCTGACTTTAGTAAATTAGGAACAGGTTCCATCGGATCTGATGCCACGTACTCATTACCTTACATTGTTCTTATTGCTGTCGCTGTGGCGATTATCGTCTGGATTGTGTTCAACAAAACGAAGCTTGGTAAATACATGTACGCGATTGGCGGCAACATTCACGCTGCAGTCGTTTCGGGGATTAACGTTAACCGTTACCTGATCTACATTTACTCCATCGCAGGTGCTTTGTACGGATTGGCTGGGGTGCTGGAAGCAGCAAGAACCGGTGGTGCAACGAATAACTACGGAAACATGTACGAGCTTGATGCGATCGCAGCTTGCGTAGTCGGCGGCGTATCGACATCAGGTGGTATCGGAACGGTTCCCGGCGTTCTTGCTGGGGTATTGATTTTCAGCGTAATCAACTACGGTTTGACGTTTATCGGAATTAGCCCTTACTGGCAGTTAATCATTAAAGGTGTTATC
>NZ_JBFTQB010001227.1:0-1433 GCF_056398785.1 Paenibacillus sp. 01T422
CTTTTAAAGCCTCCATCTCCCTTAAATGGTTCAGCTTCAAAAACATTTGTTGCATTCGGACCCAGGACCTGTTCTTTTATAAGTCGACGTTCAATGTTTTCCAGCCACCGCTTTTGAATAGGCGTCCATTTATGAGACTCAAAGATCTTTTTCATTGCTTTCTGAACTCTTTCTTCATGACTTATAAGTGCATCACCTAATATCCGCTGACGGATAATTCCAATTGTATTTGCTGCAATGTTATTCATCTCATAACATGCCGTTTTCAAGTCGGATTCCCTGAATCCATGTTCTTCAAGCTTTTGGTGAATCTGCTTCAAATCTTCTTTGGTTAACTCACTCGGTTTAGTGCATACCAATACCAAGGCTGGGATTTCGTTCATATAATCCCTCAAGAAAGTACCAAATGCATCCAGATAATCCTCTGGCTTTTCACTTTTACCATAGCCTCTTGAATGCTCGAGCTCTTTATCTTCATGATTAGATATGTATTGAACCCTAGGAGAGCCCCAGCTTTCACTCAAGAAAAGAAGCAGTTTAGTATTTTGGCTTAATTCTTGGGCTACCTTAGAATACGGTGTATTCTTAACCCAGTCAATAAGCTGCTCAACTGTTTTATGACCGGTAAGTGATTCCAATTGGTCTAGCGCTTCTCCCGAGATATTTCTCTTTTTTCTCTGCAACCTTGCAATTACATCATCTACTTGTTTCTTCTGTTGTGTTTCATCAGTGATCTTATCCATTTCAGTTATGAGATCTGTAACAGTAACAGATGGATTAGTAACAATCGGTTTCATTGTATTTACTTTTTCTAAAACATCAAATAAGCCTACGGGGTCAAACACTTCGAAATGTTCCTTATTGATCTTATCGCATTGTCTTGTTGCACGACCTATCATCTGTTCAAACAATATACGTGAGCGGATCCTCCGTAAAAACACCAAATTACAAATTTCCGGAACGTCTACGCCGGTTGTCAGCAGGTCAACAGTCACAACAATGTTTGGCAGTTTCTCATTCTTAAACTTCTTAATGGCATCTCTGGGGTCCTTAATCGTTCCTGTAATTTTCATTACTGCTTCCGCATCAACTTCGCCCCACTTTTCCTCTAATTCTTTCTTCAGTATCCTAACAATTCTATCTGCATGGTCATTATCAGTAGCGAACACAAGGGTCTTTTTCCAGCCAAAAGGATCCAAATACTCTACGATATCACTAAGCACCAGTTGATCAAAAGATTCTGTAATTACATCTCTATTGAATTTCTCAACATTAAAGAGAATCTCATCCGGCAAATCTTCAATCTTACCAATGTCTCCTGTAGTACTATCAAAATAATCAAGTGTATCACCTTTCTCCCACTTGATTCCATTCTTCTTGAGGAATGTCTGATATTCATGTGGTGTAACGTAGTCGATCAAGTGCCCATCTAC
>NZ_JBFTQB010001228.1:0-1430 GCF_056398785.1 Paenibacillus sp. 01T422
GTTGCGTATTTGTTCCTCTACTCGCTGAACTAACTTTCGATCCGAAAATTCTTCGAGATAAACAATTGCTACGTTCGTTTTTCGAGTTGTTCCGACTTCATGAATCTTGACCTTTAGTAGATTCGATCTGAGCTGTTCCCGAATAATCCCTATATTTGAATCCAGATCTTCAATAAAAGAGGCCATTGTCCCTTGAATGACACTTTCACTGCTAGGCGCTTGAACGGAGCGATTTAGTTGCTTTGGAATGGGTGCAATAATTAAACATGCTGATGTTTTAGGATCAAAAAGCGCGAGTTTTCCTGAGAGAATTGAAGTGACGACGGATTGCGGATTTTTTTGCCATTCCCCATGAAGACCACTTAATCCACTTTGTGATCCAGATTGTTCTGTTTTCGTTTCAATTGATAATTTAGCAATAGTTCGGGGAACATCGATCATCGAACGCATTCCCCATAGTAGAATCTGGGACCCAAAAATGATTTCTTCCTGCTGGAAGAAATCATCGTTGACACTCAACTGCTCCTTTATGTAATCGTACACGGTTTCATTCACCGATCCCTTCACTCAAACCTCACCTTCAAATTTATATTTTGCCCTCAATTTATAGATATATACGTAGCGTCAAATGTAGTCCAGATTGTTCAGTTGTAGAATAGATAGAATCAATTTCTAGTTTTAATCAGTTAAAAGTTTTATTCAACAGCGCGGTTCCATAGCAATAATGAGCTCTCTCAATGAATGCAGGCTCMGTACTCAGACTTTGCTTGCGGTTAATTGAGACTTCTGTTTTATATTATCAGTACCTCCACTTCAATATAAAACAAAAACTATTAAACATATTGGAAGTTACCGTTTAACGTAACGAGACTGCCTATTTGCGGCAGCCTCGACTTGTTGCATATTAAACTCATTTTTGCTATCGAATACATTATCATTGCAATCGATTGGTTTTAAGCCGAATCCTCAATAACAAACCCACCCTTATCAGCGTCAATGCTATGCTATACTGCCCGTCCCTCGGTTTTAATGGTTTATCTAACATATATAAAACCAAAATTGAAATTTTCTGTTTTTAAACTCCTTTGGTAGACCAAGCATTTTCCCTATAATTATAACAGATATTGGAAGTATCCTATCCGTTAGCGGGGTGAAGAGCTGCCACGCGGCAGCCCTTCACTGTTTAACTATCGTTCTTACATTAGTTGAATGGCTTTGCTTCTCCCTCGGTTGACTTTGGGGGTCGAACTTCCCTTTTGTTCATCATAATTGTCTCAAGTGCTCTTCTTGTATCTGGGTGTATCACTATCTTTTCAGTAAAGTCTAGCGTTGATTCTTTAACCTTTCGCCCCCATTTCCTTGAAAAAGAACGCCAGTCGCAAACCATCTCGATGATATATTTGTTAGGCATGGGAAGTGCTTCATTAGTG
>NZ_JBFTQB010001229.1:0-1429 GCF_056398785.1 Paenibacillus sp. 01T422
ATCTTTCCCAAGAAGGGTATCATACAAAAGTTGTGGATCATGGTGGAGATGGTCTTCAAGAAGCGCTTCAGCAGTCTTATGATTTAATTATTTTGGACATTATGCTGCCGGGGTTGAATGGCTTTGAGGTGTTGGCGAAGCTTAGACAAAAAGGAAATAGCACGCCAGTTATCATCTTAACAGCCCGCAATGCGGAAGATGAGGTTGTCCAAGGCTTGAAGCACGGAGCGGACGATTACATCACGAAGCCTTTTGGCGTAGCGGAATTACTGGCACGGGTGTCCGCGGTACTGCGTAGAACGATGTCAGAGGATGTCATGGTGGACAAGCAGGGAACGAATGAGAAAGTCATTCAAGCTGGCGAACTCTTCATCTATCCAGAGAAGTATGAAGTCGTTCTGAATGGCGAATCCATTCCTTTGAGACCTAAGGAGTTTGAGGTGCTGCTGTATCTCGTTCAGCGTCCAGGCGTTGTTGTGACTAGAGACGATCTCATGAATATTGTATGGGGCTTTGATTACATCGGCGGACAGCGTACAGTGGATGTTCACGTGAGTTCGCTGCGTAAAAAGCTGGAAATGAATCAGCAATCCGTACAGATTGATTCGATTCGTGGTGTAGGTTATAAGCTAGTGGCGTCGATTATCAAAAAGTAAGAAGCCTAGGGTGCTGGTGAAACAGTGCCCGGGCTTATTTTTTTACATGGATTCTGTTCTCTCCATCGCAGATAGCACAATCGGATATAATAATCGCCAGATCCGAAATTTTATTTTTGCAGGTTTTTGATATACTGATATATAGTACAAGCTCAGACGAAAACCCTAAGGAGGACCATCATGTCCAAAACGTATCGAATCGCGATTATCGGCTGTGGAGGTATTGCCAACGGCAAACATATGCCAAGCCTGAACAAATTAAACAATGTAGAAATGGTTGCTTTCTGTGATATTCTTCCTGAAAAAGCGCAAGAAGCTGCTGACAAGTATGGAAAAGGCGAAGCTCGCGTATATGAAGATTATCGTGAGCTTCTGAAAGACAGCACGATTGATATCGTTCATGTTTGTACACCAAATGATTCCCATGCGGAGATTACGATTGCAGCATTGGAAGCCGGTAAACACGTTATGTCCGAGAAACCTATGGCCAAAACAGCAGCTGATGCGCGTCGCATGGTGGAAGCAGCGAAACGCACAGGCAAAAAATTGACCGTCGGTTACAACAATCGATTCCGTAGCGACAGCCAGCATCTGCACCAACTATGTTCCGAAGGTGAACTGGGTGATATCTATTTCGCGAAAGCTCATGCGATCCGTCGCCGCGCGGTACCAACATGGGGAGTTTTCCTTGATGAGGAGAAGCAAGGCGGAGGTCCTTTGATCGATATTGGCACGCATGCGCTCGATTTGACGCTGTGGATGATGAACAATTA
>NZ_JBFTQB010001230.1:0-1427 GCF_056398785.1 Paenibacillus sp. 01T422
ATACTAGATAGTACATTAACTGCTGCTAATCTTACAGTTAAAAATAATACACCTTATATCAAGGTAGGATCCTTAGCAGGCGCCACGAAACCGTCTCAAGTCAAATCCTTTACGTTCATGAATAACATGATCACAACGAATGCAGCTTTATACGGAATTGACACTGTGGATGCAGGAATAGGTTCACCTGGCTACACGATTTCCAACAATACTTTTCAATCTTCAATATTAAAATTAAAGACGGATGACATGAATAATAATAATGAAGTATTGTCAAAGTAATACTAGCTCAACTCGTTTTTAAATAAAAACTCCCAACAAGCCTAAGGGCCGAAGGGAGTTTTTGTTCTATAGATAGAGTTTTCATATTTCTTAACTACAGGGATATGGAAAACCGATGTAACCGGTTGATCCATTGAATGACTTAACTTCGGCAGGCATTCCAGCAACAACCGCGTTATCAGGAACATCACTGGTTACAACAGAGTTTGCCCCAATAGCTACATTATTTCCAATTTTTATATTACCGATAATTACACAACCAGCACCCATATAAACATTGTCGCCTATTATAGGAACACCTTTTTTCTTCCCTCTGTTGCTCGCACCAATAGTTACCCCCTGCATAATAACGCAATTGTTTCCGATGGTTGCTCCACTATTTATTACAATCCCTCCAAAATGACCAATATAAAAGCCTTTACCTATATTAGTTTTAGGGGAAATTGCTATGCCATATTTATATTTTAAGTGTTGTAGTATCAGCATTGCTATAGCATATACAGGAAACAGCAGCTTTCCTTTTACACTTAAATATCGGCATAGTCTTAGCCAAAACATGTAATGAAAACCCGGAAGTTGAAATTGACGGTAAAATACTTTCTTCATGTTTACTTGCATGGATTCTTCATAGCGATGTAAATCTGATAGCCAATACTCCTGTAACTCAGATATTTTCATAATGCCTGACTTCTCCCTTGTCGGTAAAGTCTTAGAATTACTGCTCAAAGATTTATCCACTAAACTTTCCCTCCTTAGATTCTGACTTATATTGTGTTTCTTAAATAAAAAATGATTAAATACAGTGTTTGTTTATTTGATATATTTTTGCAGACACCATATCACCTATCGAATCTATTCATTAGAGGATCAACATTAACATGTTTCTTCCTAATACTTTTCTGTCCTAGTAGCACCGATGAGATTGGGGTTATTTTTATAAGTTCAACACACCAGTAAGAGACAACTAGAGTTAGAAGTGTGGTTAATATTACAAATAAAAGATTAGAGAACAATATGGATGAAATCATAAGAATTATCTTTATAATCGCGACATGAATGAGATAAATACCAAAAGAATTTTGATAAACAGATGAGACAGATTTTAAGTTATATGTAATACCTAATTTTACAAGCAGTGCCATAGA
>NZ_JBFTQB010001231.1:0-1426 GCF_056398785.1 Paenibacillus sp. 01T422
TCCCGTTACCTTATTGAACGAGGAGCTCATGTCGATCCACACGCTGCTGCAGCTTTAGGGATGATAGAAGTCTTGCAAAAAATGGTGGACGAGGATCCAGCAGTTGTTAATCAGCGCGGACCTGATGGACAGGTCCCGCTGCATTATGCTGTCTCACCTGATGTCATCGATTTCCTGCTGAATCACGGGGCTGACATTGACATGCGGGATATTGACCATAACAGTACAGCTGCTCAGTATGCTATTAATAATCCAGACAAATGTAGACACTTGATTAAGCGTGGTGCCCATGCGGATATCTTTATGGCATGTAAGTTAGGAGACATTGAACTTGTTCGCCACCTTCTTAATGAGGACCCGAATGCTCTTCAAGCTCAAGTGGGAAAAGGGGACTTTACCTCCGGTGAATCGAATGGAGGGCACATTTATGAGTACAATATCGGCGCAGGGGCCAGACCGCTTTTTCTTGCGGCACACCTTGGTCATGCTGCCATCACGGAGTTGATGTTGTCTTATAGTTCAGATGAGCAGAAATTACTCCTTGCCTGTATGCGGGCGGATTCCGAAACCGTCCATGACATGTTAAGAGAACGTCGGGACATCGTTCAATCCCTAGATACGGAAAATCAAAGTGTTATTACGGATGCAGCATGGGATCATCGAGTAGAGGCTGTTCGACTTATGTTGGATGTTGGTTTCCAGCCAGATGCGCGGCGTAATGAGCATTCGATGACAGCTCTTCACCGCGCTGCGATACGGGGGAACCACGCAATTGTCCAATTGCTGATCAGACACGGAGCATCACTTGAAATTCTAAATGAGTTTGGAGGGACCCCGCTCAATAGCTGTATCTGGGGATCGTTGAATTATAAGGATCCTCAAGGGGACTATGCCGTGGTAGCGGAGAGCCTCATTGAAGGAGGCGTCAGACTTCCGGATCAAGCTTCAGGCAGCGAGGTTGTAAAATCAGTTCTTATTCGACACGGAGTAACGGCATGAGATAATGACATAATATGAGAACGTTCGGTAAAAATAATTATTTACCGAACGTTCTCAATGTGATATAAATATAAGCAGAGAGGAAGCCATTGAACGTTACAATACGTACTTGGACGCGCAATTTCACTCAGGCATCACCCGAGCCGATAGTCATAAGCAAGCTGTGCGTTTTCTGTTTGACTTCATGATTGAGGGGTCCGACGACAAGCCTCGGGGCTGCCTGCTTGTCAATATGGCTGTGGAACTTCAGCCAACAAAGAGAAGCTTCACCGTATAGCTAGTTCCGCTATGTCAATGCTTGACGTTTAATTTGAGCAGCATGATTATACACATAATAGAATGATCATTCTCAATAATCTGATTACTAAAGGAGAAATTAAACATGAGTAAAGTATGGTTTATTACAGGAACTTCAACAGGATTCGGC
>NZ_JBFTQB010001232.1:0-1425 GCF_056398785.1 Paenibacillus sp. 01T422
CCTTATAGGTGGAACTAAACCACTCATTAATTGATAATGATAATCGATATCATCTAACTACTATAAAATCTAGTTGCCAGTTTGTCAACGAGAATCTCATCTTGCATAATCTCTTCACGGATAATAAGGATTCCACACATATAGAGCAGCAGCGGCAGAACTTCGACTTTTCGCTGAGGAAAATGTTGGTTTTTGATAAATGAACAGAACCTTTGTCGAAAGCAAATTTATTAGCAGGGAATGTCGTGTATTTGGTGAAATTGTTGCTAGGAGCTTACACGTTGTGTTTCTTTTGCACGAAATAGAGAGAAGGGGGTAGTTCGATGTATACATTATTAATTGTCGATGATGAGCCAAGACATAGGGATGGATTAGCGAATCTGATCGGGAAACTAAGGCCGGATTACCAGGTGTTTAAGGCGAAAAATGGGAATGAAGCGCTTGGCATTATGGCAGACAATCCTATCGATATTGTTTTTAGCGATATCCGTATGCCACAGATGGATGGATTACAGCTGTTAGAGCACTTGGACTCCTATGCCAAACCGCCGATTCTTGTCGTATTAAGCGGATACCGGCAATTCGAATATGCACAAAAAGCAATTAGCTTAGGGGTATGTGAATACTTACTGAAGCCAGTTGATGCAGAGACGATGAAACATACTTTGGAGAAGATTGAAAGAGAAATAACAGCCAATCATACGCAGCTGCAAGAAAATGAAAATGCGCTCATCAAACTTAATCAAACAATCCCTATTTACAATGATCATCTGATGAACCAATGGATTGCGGGGCATATAGAAGGAAAACGTCTATCTGAATTACGCAAATTACTTCCTCCTATCGAGACAGGCACTGTTCTGCTCACAGAGATCAATGCGTTTCGATCAGCGGATTTTATGGATGATTATCAGGTCAAGCAGCTTCTTAAGGAACAAATAGAACAAACTTTGGGGCCTGCAGCAGGCTCTGTTTCATTTTTCTTAGAAGACAGAAGAAGTATTCTCGTTACTGTCATATCCACAAGTTCATTCGAAATTCGCTCGACTGAAACGCAGGATAAGCTGCGCGAATGTATTCGAAAAATGAAGGAAGACGGTTTGGAGATCACCCTAGCGCTGGGCAGTAAATGCGAGGATATCATCAGGCAAATCAAACAATCTTTCGGAGATGCCAAACGGGCTTTATCGTATCAGTTTTTTCTTGGTAGCGCTATCATTCTTTCGTTGGAAGAGATTATGCCGGCAGCTAGCGGGCAGGTTCTTGCCAAATATCGCGAAGAAGAGGAGCTGCTTGATGCCGTTCGCGAGTCGGATAAAGAGAAAGCCATTCGATTAATCCATACCATTTTCGAAAAACAAATCAACCAGGGACTTCCTCTGCCTGAATCCTTCAAAGAATTTATTCTTCGTATTGTCTTGCGTC
>NZ_JBFTQB010001233.1:0-1424 GCF_056398785.1 Paenibacillus sp. 01T422
CTATAATGGGAGGGAAAGGTACCCTGGCCCTGGATTCCCCAATCGATACCAACAAATCCAAAGGAAGTACTTCATAATGAAACGTAACAATGGCTATATAAATAGCCGATAAAGAGATTGTCGTAAATAAGGCTGTATAACGTAATAAACGTAGAAAAGAGGCAATGATCCAACGACTGCTGTAATCATCCACACTTTGGAAAAATGCCGAAAAGGTGACAGGCGCAATAATCACACTCGGCGAATGATCAACAACGACGGCTATTCTCCCTTGTAGAATTTGGGCTGCAGCAGAATCCGGACGTTCCGTCATCATTAACTGTGGAAACAGGCTTATCGGATGATCTTCTATAAATTCCGCTAATTCGCCTGTATTCAAAATAGCATCCACATTAATTTGAAGGAGTCGGTCCTCCATTTCTTTCACGAAATCAGGTTGTACAACATCTTCGAGATACATCATAGAAACTTTCGTATTCCCGCGGGAGCCGATGGAATATTCTTTGATTTTCAGCTCGCGGTTAGGCAGATATCGTCGGATAAGGGCGATATTCTGCCCGGATGTCTCTACGAATCCTTGATGTGACCCTTTCAGCGTCGATTCGATTTGTGGCTCTTTAATCGATCTTTGAGGCCAGCCTTGCGTATGTAACGCTAGAGAGCGTGTCTGCCCATCAATGAATAGGATGCTTTTTCCTTGAAAAATGGAGGCTTCAATATCTGACCATAAGGTTAGAATTTCTGTTTTGGCAACCGTAATCGATGAGCTCCAAATATCGTTAACCGTCTCGACTTCATACATAAGCGGGTTCAAAATGTTATTATTAATCGCTGATTTATCAATAAGTCCATCCAGATAAACAAGTAATGCATGATCTCTTGTTTTTAATTGGAACTGACGAGTAACAAGATCCGGAGCGTAGGTGAAAATTGTTTGTAATGTAGMAAGGTTAATCTCAAGAACTCCTGAAATTGGATGATTAAGATGATCGGACGATGTCTTATTCTGATCTGATTTCCATCCGTTTAACCATCTTCGGATTGTTCCCATCCTTGCACCACCATTCCTATATCCTGTACCTAAACGTTTCCCACAAATAGGTAATTTTATGCGGCAATCATTGGAATCAAACGAATATAAAAAGCCATCAGGATATATCATCCAAATGGCTGCGTATGAAACTCTCCTTATAGACTTTCGGACTTACCCCTGTTACCTTCTTAAATACCCGGCTGAAATGCTCCGAATTCATATAACCGATCTTTTCAGACAGATCAATGATTTTATATCCCCTTCTTAACAACTGTTTCGACTCTTCAATACGTAAATTCGTTACATATTGAATGAAGCCCTCGCCGACATTTTTCATAAATAGCCTGCTTAAATAATTTTCACTGACCCCAACCCATTTGCTAACCATACC
>NZ_JBFTQB010001234.1:0-1422 GCF_056398785.1 Paenibacillus sp. 01T422
CTCCAATTGTTGGATTGATATGTCCCTCTGAGCCACCATTTATAAATAAAACACGCGCCATTTCAATCACTCCTTTAACCTATATTTTACCACAAAAAAAAAGGAACTATGAGGGCTCATAGTTCCAGGTAGGATTTCAGCTATCTATTCAAGCTTCATGTAATAAAGATTTGTAACGTCATCCTTTGTAATCGTATGTGCGCCAGGCGCAAGCGCTACACTGACAATGCCATTTGCTATAGCATAGCTTGCTCCATCTATCTTGATTTTTGTACCGTCTGCTGTATTTAACACTAAGGTTAACGCTGCAGCTGTTGTTGTGGTAAACCCAATACTAGTACCAGACTCGATTTTCAAACATTGCGTTAGTGTTAAACCATTATATACCACAGTCCCCTTAGATGTTGAGAGGTTCCCTTGGATATTGAAGAAGCTGCTTGTTTTTCCATCTGTCGTGAAGTTATGAACAATTGTTGATGTAGGCGGTGGTGTTTGTACCGGCGGTGTTGGCGTTGATGTCGGAGGCGTTGGTGAAGGCGTTGGTGTTGCCGGTGTCGGCGTTGGTGTCGGTGTTGATCCTGTTGAATTGCCACCTACAGATACAAGCTGAGTTGTGTAAGTTTGTATTTTAGACATCAGTGCTGTATTAAGGATAGACGATGTATCATCAACTGCATCATTAAATTCCCATGTAAAGTCTCCATTATTTAGGCGGCCAGCTTCCGTCGTAACAACTTGTTCAACAGTACCTACAGCATCAATGTTAGATGCATTCACACCTGTATCGATCGTAGTGTCAAAATTATTATAAGTCGTTCCACCCGATAAGGTTTTGTATGTGTTTGGAACGGTTTGACTTCTTGTGGAAGCTAAGTAGGCATCAAATTGTGTTGCACTAGCAGGGGCTGTTCCTGTATCAGAATTTGCATAAATAATACTTCCTGGATCAAGAATAATATTATTGTATGCTTTAATCATACCTCCAGGTTCCCCTGAGAATGTACCCTCCCCGTCATGCATATCGGTACCTTGCAAGGAAATTAGCATTGGATTTTTGGCATGCCTATAGTAATTTGATTCTACAAATGCAGAGCTTCCTGTTGTAGCACCAACGCCATATTTGGAGACGCCGTCAAAAAAGTTATTATAGATATGAATAGTTCCCGTTCTGATCCGTGGATGGCGAGAGTCTGAATGATCAAACCAGTTATGGTGGAAGGTTACGAAGAATTCGGACGACTCACTCAAACCGACTAGAGCAGCTTTGCCAGAATCCCAGTAGTGATTATAGGAGATTGTAATAAAAGTTGATCCTTTCTTAAGGTCAGTTGAACCATCACCTTTGGCTTGGTCAGCATCTCCTCCTGCAGTTCCATAGAAAATATCATTATTATGCAGCCATACATTCGCATTCCCTGTATC
>NZ_JBFTQB010001235.1:0-1421 GCF_056398785.1 Paenibacillus sp. 01T422
GTATGTGACCATTAGGGATAAATCCAACATTAAGTGGTGAAAAAATGGTTATTAAAAACAAAAAAAGCCTTGATATACAAGGCTTTTACGGTATGACCTGTAGTGGGCTCGAACCACTGACCCCTACCCTGTCAAGATAGTGCTCTCCCAGCTGAGCTAACAAGTCGTTTTTGTGAAGACAATTAGTAATATACCAAGAATTTTCAAGTGTGTCAATACATAAGATGGTTATTTTGTAAACAGATTAGTTGCGCCAAAGACGAAAAAGCTTAGTGAGAATATGGTAAGTTTTACGCCTCTTTTTGGACCTGGGCATAAAGGAAAGTTCATTAGAGGAAGCTTCTAAGGATGCTGTGTGACCTTTCCCTAGAAGGATTGAAAGCTCATCTTCAGTTACGCCTTGCGTTGTCATGGATTAGTCAACCTTTCTGCTCAATCATGTCACTAATATATCAAAAAAGTCAGCGCTTTGATATAGGACTTTCATATTAGCGGGATTTATGGTAACTTGGTGTCATTAGAGTTTGGGAGGAACAGGAATGACGAAGCAGCAGCATCGATGGAATTTGCGTTTGAAAAGCAGTAATGTATATCTAGGTACCGTATATTTGGGTGATCCGCTTCCAGAAGTAGAAGACGTGATCATGATTGGCGATAAGAAATATACAATTCTTGAGCTAGGAAGTAATCGTGATGCAAGCGATGTATTTGTAGAAGAAGTGAAAAAGAAATAACTCATGCCAAAAAGCGCTGTCAAGGAGGGGACTTCCTTCCTAAGCAGCGCTTTTTACTTTTCTAGGTTAACTAGGCAATGTTATAAAGGGAAGCCAGGCAATCAACGAACATTTTGTTATATTCCTCACGGGTGTAGTCTTTGTTGCAGGCAATGTCCCTCCCTAGGAATTGAAACCAGGTGATTTCTGTTTGCGCTTTTTTGTAAATAAACTTGTCGTGCTGGATGAGGAAGGTGTCATTCTCGAAGAAGGGTACGTTGTCAAACTCCAGCGCTTGTTCACCTTGTTGTTCGCTGACTAATGTAGCCAATAAAATAAGCATGCGGTACGGATCACGAAAAATTTCATATTGTTGTTCAGTCATGGTTACCACTCCTTTAGTATGTAAGGGATAAAGCCATCATACTAGAGAGGTAATCTGAATAGAATATGCGAGTTAAAAGTGGTGAGGATATCGAAGGAACAGATGACGATATTGAAGAAAAAGAAAAAAGACTGATGGTCACTCTAAGGAGGATCGAGTGAAATCAGTCTTTTGGAGTTTACTCTTACATCGAAGGGTTAACGTTTGAAGCTTGAAAGTTGTTGTTCAGCGATTTGTACCAAACGCTTCGTGATGTTTCCGCCGATCGCGCCAGCATCACGAGTTGTCAAATTACCGTTGTAGCCAGTAGGGGAGAGAGGGAC
>NZ_JBFTQB010001236.1:0-1418 GCF_056398785.1 Paenibacillus sp. 01T422
GGTGAGACAGCGATCGATTTATGCTGCGGAACTTGTGATTGGACCATCTCACTTGCTAAGGCAAGTGGCACTGGTAAAATGGTTGGGCTTGATTTCAGCCAAAACATGCTGGATTACGGTGCTGAGAAAATTAAAGAGCTTCACTTGGACAAGCAGATTGAGTTAATTCAAGGCAATGCGATGAGTCTTCCATTTGACGATAACACGTTTGATTATGCAACGATTGGATTTGCCCTCCGTAATGTACCTGATTTGGAGCAAGTCATTCGTGAAATGCAGCGTGTCGTTAAGCCAGGAGGGCTAGTTGTGTCTCTAGAATTATCGAAACCAACTTGGCAGCCGTTTAAATCAATCTATTATTTTTATTTCCAACGCGTCCTGCCTTTCTTAGGTAAGATGATTGCTCAGAAATATGAGCAGTACAAATGGCTGCCGGAATCATTAATTCATTTTCCCGACCACAAACAATTAGCAGCCATTTTTACAAACCAAGGATTGAAGAGTGTACAGGCTTACCCGTTAACCGGTGGGGTTGCGGCCTTGCATATTGGTACCAAGGGGAATACGAAATCAGGAGAGTAATGCGCATATGTTTACTAAACTAAAAATTTTTCTGGAAATGATTAAATTTGAACACAGTGTATTTGCACTGCCTTTTGCATTCATGGGAGCGATTCTGGGCTCGGTGGTATTAACTAACCATTTGCCAAGCTGGGCTCAAATCGGCTGGATTACATTAGCCATGGTGGGAGCAAGAACCGCTGCAATGGCACTAAATCGAGTGATTGATAAAGCGATTGATAAGAAAAATCCGCGCACCGAGAATCGCGCAATACCCGCTGGTTTAATTTCCATTCCGCAGGTCATTATTTATATTATTATTTCATTTGCTGTGCTTTTCTGGGCAACTTCCAATCTAAGTTCGTTATCGATGAAACTGCTGCCAATCGCAGTGTTTTTTCTTGTCTTTTACTCTTATACCAAAAGATTTACCTGGACATGTCATTTTGTGCTTGGCTTGACTTTAGGACTCGCCCCGCTTGGTGGCTGGATAGCTGTAACGGGTCAATTCACATGGGCATCCATTATATTTTATCTAACGGTCGTTTGTTGGAGCGCTGGGTTTGATCTCATATATGCTTGTCAGGATGCTGAATTTGACCGAAATGAAGGACTTCATTCTTTGCCAAGCCGCTTTGGCATTAAGGCAGCACTGAACACAGCTCGTATCCTGCACGTACTGACAGCGGTTGGCCTTGTAACCTTATTTTTCATGACACATCTAAGCTGGTTTTATTTAGTAGGACTTGTCATTGCCTATGTTATTTTGTACAAAGAACACAAATTGGTTTCACCTCAGGACTTATCCAAGCTGAATACAGCCTTTTTTACAATGAACGGAGTGCTTAGTCTTGTGA
>NZ_JBFTQB010001237.1:0-1416 GCF_056398785.1 Paenibacillus sp. 01T422
CTTACGATCTTGTTTCGAATTGTGATACCTTTATCGCAAGCCGTGATCGCCGTTATGATTTTGTTTTACGCTGTGGCCCATTGGAACTCGTGGTTCAGCGCCATGATTTATTTGCGAGATCGAGATGCGTATCCTTTACAACTCTTCTTGCGTGAGATTTTGATAAACAGCAGTACAGACAGTATGATTACCGGGTCCGGCGGGAGCGATAAAGAGGCGGTTAGCGAAATTATTAAGTATTGTACGATTATAATCGCTACATTACCTATTATTGCCGTGTATCCTTTCTTGCAAAAATATTTTACCAAAGGGGTTTTGGTAGGCGCTGTGAAAGGTTGAGCAATAGTCCGAATTATAGTTGAAACGGGGGAATCACATGATCTCTGAGGACCAAGTGAAGTTTTATCATGAGAACGGTTACTTGCTGGTGAAAGGTGTATATAACGCAGAGGAAGTCGAGAAGTTCCGTGAATCGGTAGATACGTTCCTGAAGAGGGCGGCTGCCTCCAAATTCGACCGGAGCCACGCTTGGTCGGGAGACTACTTGCCTCCGGAAGAATTAAAAAAACTGGTGCTTAAAGGCTTTCATGATGTTCAATATCATGACGCACAATTTATGCGCATGATAACGCAGTGGAATTTGATCACGATTTTCACCAAATTGATTGGCGATAATGTTCAACTGCATCATACCAAGATGATGGTCAAACCTCCGGAGAAGGGAGCGGCCTTCCCCATGCATCAGGATTATCCGTATTTCCCGCACAGCAAGCACAGCATGATGCTCGCCAGCATCCATTTGGATCATACGAATGAGGAAAACGGCTGTTTGCATGTTATTCCGGGATCGCATAAACAGGGGCCATTACCTCATGTAGGAAGCTACTATTTGAATCATAAAGAATATCCTATTGAGAGCGGAATTCCTTGTATAGCTGAATCGGGGGATGTACTATTTTTTAACTATTTAACGATTCATGGCTCACCGATAAACCGCAGCGACCGGACGCGTAGAAATATACTTGTCCAGGTTCGTGATCCCGAGGATCAGCCGGCGAATGATAAACATGTAAACTGGGGACAGGGGTTGATGCTTCACGGTATCAATCCAATATTCAGAAACTATAAGTATGAAGGAACATTGCTTGAAGTTTAATAGCTGATAATATGTCATGTGATGGGAAATTAATTCTAAATATGCTAACAAATTGGAGTGAACCTATATGAAATTATCTTTTACCACGTTAGGGTGTCCCGAGTGGCCGTTAGACAAAATTATTTCCAACGCGACTGAATATGGATTTGACGCAATTGATTTTAGAGGCTTGACCGGTGAAATGAATATTTATAAGCTTCCGGAGTTTTCCGAGCAGATTGAACAAACACTTCGTAAAATCACTGATGCCGGTCTTCATG
>NZ_JBFTQB010001238.1:0-1413 GCF_056398785.1 Paenibacillus sp. 01T422
CCCAAGACAGTGGATAAACTGTATCTTGAAATTCCAAATATCATTGCGAATATTCAGGAGAACGCTAATCGATTCGAAGTCTACTACTCGAGTGATCCTCACTCTTGGGCAAGTGCGCCAACAGCTTCGGATATGGCTAGCAACTATGACTGGGAAGGCAACGGGTGGAAGCTAGCCGGAGGTACGGAGACCGAAGGTATGTGGTCCTATGTGACCTACAACGGTCAGCAATGGGGCTTTGATACCAAAACGTTCTTATACCCGTTCACTGCGCGGTATGTGATGATCAACACAGTATTGGTTGGTCCACGTGACCGCCGTGCCGATGATAATATTTCGGCTATGGGATTATCGGGTTTGGTCATTTATGGCAAAGATCCTGTAACCAATATGACGGACCTTACACCATCCCAAGCTGTCTACAGTACATGGGATCAAAGTGAACCAATCAGCACAACTGTTAGCCTTGCAAGCGGCCAGTCAATTACAAGAATAACGAATGCTCAAGGCAAAGAGCTTATTTTAAATACGGATTACAAAGTAATAGGCAATAAGGTTACATTCGAATCTCCTTTCCTCGCCAAGTTGCCGCTGGGCACGAATGCGTTCACTTTCCATCTTAGTAGCGGGACTCCGTCGATCTTTGCATTGGACGTGACAGCACGCGGTTTTGGAGAGAATAGTAAAACTATCAAGATGAATGCCATTGATGGCGTTTCTCCTTATAATGTTCTAGGCGGAGCGATGGGCACTGATGAGCCGGTTGAAGGAGTAACCAAACGAATTCGAGATGCTTATCACGAATATTATGGTGATCGTCCTGAAGCGACTTTAGCGGACAACCATGTTCAGAGCGTCTGGGATAGCACCCTTCAGAAAAATGTGTTCAAAGTCGTGGCTCAAGGCAGAGGCCTAAATAATGAATTTGAAGACAAAGTTCGTAATGGCGAATATGCGCACAAGGGTGTTTTTGACTGGGAAAAAGGTTATGTGGTCGGTGGTGCGGCCATCAACGATAGGCAAAGGATCGAAATTCGTCCAAGCGAAGATTCGACTAAGGATTTTACGGCGTATGACGGCGATATTGTTTCCTATCAATGGCTGTGGAACATTCCGGATGGCAATCAGTGGAACCAGCCTAACTTCCGGCATATTTTCCAACTGAAAGCTACGAATGCCCAAGCAGCTGATACACTCGCGGGAGGCAACAGCGCTGGTGAGAATGGGGCTTATATTCTTGCAATGTCGCTTACCGGAAGGGATACCAGAGAACTTATCGTGAACCATAACCGATATGACGGCGATAAGACCCTATTGAGAATCCCGTTGAAAGAAATTGGCAGCCATTGGATCAMGGTTGAGCTTAACGCTTTGATTTCCGATTCCGGTTGGTTGACAATCAAGATCACGGAT
>NZ_JBFTQB010001239.1:0-1413 GCF_056398785.1 Paenibacillus sp. 01T422
TCTTCATCCGGTCAATGAGCAGCGTCGTTAGCAGGAAGGGTGCGAGATGGTTGACCGCCCAAGTCTTCTCGATGCCATCCTTGGTCATAATCCGCTTAACGAACATCGCTCCGGCGTTATTAATCAGCACATCAATTCGGGAGCACCGAGACAAAATATCAGAGGCAACGCTGCGAATCGACCGCTGATCAGTCAGGTCTGCCAAGAAGACGTCCACTTTCGTTTTGCCCCCGGTTAGCGCCACAATCAGTTCGACAGTCTCCTTCGCCTTGGCCTGATTCCGCGCCACAATCCCCAAGTTGGCTCCTCGAACCGCCAGTTCTTTGGCCGCCGCAAGCCCGATGCCGCTGGTTGCTCCCGTAATGAGCACATATTTCCCCTGCACACTCCACGGATTATTTTGCAATTTTTCCATCATAATCTGACCCCTTCCAAGTTGAATGAATGATTCATTCATTTATTGATTTCATATTACCCCCACATTCTGGGAATGTCAATCGGTCAAACTCGTTAATTTTCAAAAACCCAAAATGGAGCAAGCCTGCCGCGGCAGAACTGCTCCATTTTGGGTTAGATTGCGCTAAGTTCACGTAAATTACAGGAGTGAAGTTAGTGCATTTCTTTTCAATTTCTTGTCCAACATAGATCTTATGTCTCTAACGAGTTGGACAGATGCCTCTATCTCTACTTTCCTTGTTGAGACACTTTCAACACTACATCCAATAGGAATTCCTTTTTCCAATGCAAAATCTAAAATCTCTTCAAAAATACCCAGAGACAATTTCAATGATTTGTCCAGTACATCTTTTGAATATTTCAATTCATTCTCTAGCCATGTCGGTATACTGATTCCTAACCATTTCATGAATTCTAACGTTTTCTCGGAGCCGCACGGCGCAACATTGAATAAAATGGGCACCATTTCTAAGCCATTATTAGTATAGTAATAATAGTAATCGGACAAGAAATTTTTCGATGCCTCCACATTATATGTTGCTTGTGATACAAAAAAGGCACATCCGTTTTGGGTCTTACTATTCACTCGTAAGTGCTCATCATTTTTTTTCATATGCCGTTCAGGGATGACAACTCCCCCAAAAGTTAAATTGTTATTTAAACTCTTGCTTAGGCTATAAGCATCAGGAAGTTCCAAGTTAATCGCCTGCTTGCTTGAAGAGGCCCCTACGTATACGGAATATCTATCCCGATCCCTGTCGGCTTTTACCCATTCTACGAACTGCTCTTCACTATATCTTCCCACGCAACGATAAATGATTTGGGGAACTCGTAAATGATTTAAATATTCATCGCTATAAGTTGCAGGATCCATCGTTGGCAAATACGGAAATGGCCTTTGCTGTTCAACACGATCCGTTTCTTCCTGAACATCATAAAGGATTAATGCATCTATAT
>NZ_JBFTQB010001240.1:0-1412 GCF_056398785.1 Paenibacillus sp. 01T422
GAATCGCATCATGACTTAATCGGTCATATGCTGACTTTTTCCCCTTTTCGTAACCACTTTCTAAGCGAGCGCAATAAATGATCGAGGATTGAATAATTAGAATAAAAACTGAAGACGCATCAGATGAAATGAAAGATGTTAATATTGGTTTGAATAACAGCCCGATAAGTTGACTACTCTCAATATATTGATTCGTTTCGACAAGCCTCTGTGAGTCTAAGAGGCTTGTTTGTTTATAATAGAAAGCGTAAGGGGAGCATAGGTCTATATCTTCTAGCTAGAATGCCCACGAGCTTTAGTGCAAATTGCTCCACGGATGCGTGATGATCGGCCCTCTAGTTATCTTGATTTAATAGCAACAATTTATACAGATATCTCAAATCCACGTTGTTGTTCGATCGATCATTATCCTCATAATTAATTCTTCGCAAGTATACTTCAATTTGATATACATGCGAATTTTAGTACTTGAGTTTTAAGATTCGCTTTAGAGTTCACTGCGAATATCGCCATAGCCCGTTGTAACTCCATACCTAATAGGCTTGCGGATGTGGCTATATCATATCCGTTCTATTCACTCAGATACTTCTTCCCAAATCATCGATTGTCTGTAAATTTTGTCTACGTGCTGAAAATCACTAAATTTCTCGATATTAATGTAACAAAACTAAAATAAGTTTTATATATATTTTATGGAATAAATAGAAATAAATTGAATAAAACTCAAAAGTTATATTAGATTCTGTAGTCGTAAGGATGACGATGCTTCCCTTCAAACCAAGTGATCTTTTGCTACATCTATGGCTTGCTGCCTGCTAACAGCGTTTGGAATGCCGTTTACTTTTTGAAGGCAACGTATTTTAGGAGATCGTTTAAAGATATGGAACATATCAATTTTTTAGGTGAGCTCAAATTGATCTAAAGCATGCGACCGCCGTATCATTCTTACGTCCGATGAAAATTCAACACTAGACTCATAAGAAGATATAAATGCCGATCATCTTTTAGCATACAGGAATATCAGCTTTTTTGAATATGATTGCGTACGTTTTCAACGCGGTTTGTTGGCAAAACCCCAACTTGGCAATGCACTGAGGTACGAATTTTTTGGATCCATTTTGCGTTCATCATTAATAAACCTATTCTACTTTTTGTTTCTAAAGATAAATATATCAATAAATGGATTTATATTGAATATAATAGAAAATAATGGTAACATACTCGTTTAATTAAAAATTTTAAGGAGGAATAAAATGAAACAAAAAGTATTATTTTCATTATTTGGTCTAATATTATTTTTAATGACCGCATCTTCATCTTTTGCAGCTACGTATATCGTTTACAATGATGGTGCAGGTTGGAAGTCAGCTGATTCGAATGGAACCATTACAGTTTTACCTCAATCAACATCC
>NZ_JBFTQB010001241.1:0-1408 GCF_056398785.1 Paenibacillus sp. 01T422
ACACATGAATGAATGGGAACAAAGTTATCATGGCAAGTACCGCCAGAAACACATAGATGACACCGTAAACCAACTTAATTGACAAGCTCTGACTACCAGACACCGCATTCCCCTCCTACCATAGCCCATTCTCGCCTAAGGCTTTAATTAATCGATTCACGCTGACCACCAAGATCAAGCCAATGACGGATTGAAACAGGCCAAGCGCTGTGGTATAGCTGTACTGCGAGCCTTCAAGACCAACATGATACACATAGGTACTGATGACATTTGCGACTTCTGAAACCGCTTTATTTTGCAATACGAAAATATGCTCGAAACCCACATCCATCATCTGACCTACACGCAGAATCAGCAGAATCGCTATCGTGGATCGGATGCCCGGCAGTGTAACGTGCCAGATGCGTCGAAGCTTGCTCGCTCCGTCAATCTTCGCTGCTTCATACAACTGAGGGTCAATTCCTGCCATGGCGGCAAGATAGAGAATCGTTCCCCATCCCGCATTCTGCCATATTCCCGACAGGATGAACGTAATCGGCCACCAGAAGTTGCTTGCCATGAAATAGATCGGTTCAATGCCAAACAGCTTCACCAAAGCAAAGTTTACGATACCCGTGGATGGAGACAGCAGAGCGATAACAATTCCGCCAAGTACGACCCAGGAGATGAAATGCGGAATGTAAAGAAGATTCTGAATCGTTCGCTTATACCATTCCAGCCGTACTTCATTTAGAAGGATGGCCAGTACAATCGGAACAGGGAAAGCGAATACAATACTGTACACATTCAGCAAAAGCGTGTTTCTTAATACAATGAAGAAATCTGGACTCGTGAATAATCTGTTGAAATGTTTCAAGCCAACCCACTGACTCCCCCATATGCCGTCGGCAAAGCGATAATTCTTGAACGCAATGATCTCACCAAACATCGGCGTGTACTTAAATATGAAATAGTAAGCAAAGATGGGAAGCAGCAATAGATACAAGTATTTGTCCCGCTTCACATACTTCCAAGCTAGTTTAAGCTTAGTTGTTTGCTCCTTCTTTCCGGCAGTCGCTTGTGCGGTGGTGGCCCCGATGGTTCGTGATTTCATGTCCTACCTCCTCTCAGATCGATAACTTGCACCTTCATGGTAGCGCTTTTATGTGTTTCCCGAAAATAGACACTTTTTATAAACACACACCTTTTTTAACCGGATACGTATTCTCCATTTTTATCATCTTCGCCTTTTTTAAGATTTTCCCTGAATTCACCAGGGGTTTGGCCTGTATATTTCTTGAAAATACGTATGAAGCTCTGAACATTGTTGTAACCTACGCTCTCCCCGATGGTGTTGACCTTCAGCTTCGAATTCAGCAGCAGCTCCTTAGACTTCTCCATTCGAATCTGAATTAGACAATCCATGAAA
>NZ_JBFTQB010001242.1:0-2107 GCF_056398785.1 Paenibacillus sp. 01T422
CCTTCAGACTGGTGTAGGAATTATTCATAATGCACCCACCTCTTTTCCGTTACCTTCTGTACAATGGTGATGGCCAGAATAACGAGGAACAGTCCCCAAGCCATCGCGGATGCGCTGCCCATTTTGAAATTCAGGAAGGAATCGCGGTAAATCAAGATGTTAGGCACCATATTCCGGTCAGCAACAGAAATAACGTCACCCAGCATGACGAGAAACACATCAAAAGCGTGAAAGGCAGAGATTGTTGAAAGGATCATGACCATATACACCATCGGGGACACGATTGGCATCGTTATTTTGGTAAACAAAGTCCAACCTGTCGCTCCATCCATCCGTGCCGCTTCTAGCATTTCTTCGGATATATTCTGCATGCCTGCCAAAATGAGGACCATCGAATACCCGGCACCCTTCCAGATATTTACCAGCGCGATAGAACCGATGACTAACCACCACTTCCCGCTGCGTATCCAATCGACCGGTTGGAGTCCTAACATATGTAAAATCCAGTTCAACAAGCCGTATTCATTGTTATAAATCCACAGCCAGATCATCCCCCCTGCAACCCAAGGCGTGATCACAGGGAGAAAGTAAATCATCCGGAACAACGATTTGCCCCGAATCTGCTGATTGAGCAGGTAGGCAAGAATGAGCGCAGTGAACGTCTGAAGCGGAACGAACAATATGGCAAAATAACCGACGTTGCGCATCGAAAGCCAGAAGACTTTCTGGTGTAGGAATAGGTTCCAATTGCGCAGTCCAATCCATTGCGGCGGGTTGAATAAATCCCATTTCGTAAACGTTAAATATAGTGAAAATACGAAGGGAAACAGGAAGAATATCAGCAGTTGCAGAACAAAAGGTACGGTGAAGACGAAGCCCCACCAGCCTTGTTTGCGCATCGGAGCACCTCTTTTCAAGTCCAATCCGGTTATTTGTTTTCGTCGAGTACGCCTTGGACTTTCTGTTGAATCTCTTTGGCGCCTTCTTCCGGTGTTCGCTTGCCATCCATGATATCGTTCAGGATTGGACCGGCTGCGGCGCGCCATTCGTTCCAGGATGCGTTCTCATCCAGCGTCCCCCCTGCTTCTTCAATTCCTTTCGTATAGGCCTTCTTGTTGACCGGTTTACTCGTTGATTTCTCGAGCTCGGCCAGCGCTGTTTTCTTCACGGGCAAGCTTGTGCCGCTTTCTGAAAGCAAACCTTGACCTTCATCACTCAAATAGTATTTGAGGAATGTCCATGCGGCTTCCTTCACTTCGGGCTTCGACCTGGAATAAACAATCCATTGATTCACAACCATGGGAACGAAACGTTTGCCATCCATGCCGATCGGCATTTTGACCGTATCCCAATCAAGATCCGGTTTATTTTTGTTGAGAGAGACTTGCGTTGCGTACTGGAAAAAGGGTTGATGCCGTGCGGAATCCCGTAAATTTTGTTATCTAATTTGGCAGATGTAAGCGCACTCACATAGTCGTCAGTCTTCAGATCACGCTTGATGTAAGGCTCAAGATTCTCCGCAACACCACGTTTGCCGTATCCAAGTACAACCGCATTTTCTTGCAGCCAAAGATCAGGGGGATTATTCCCCGCAATGCGAGTGACGATTTTTGTGACAAAATCCGCCCACGGCGTTTCTTCGATTTCCAGCTTAATGTTCGGATATTTAGCCTGAAAATTCGTTATGATCTTCTGACTGGTAATGTCATAACCGCCGGGTAAGCCAATTTTCAACGTGACATCCTTCAAGGGGGCTGCTGTAGCCGTTCCTCCTGAATCGCTAGGCACAGTAACCGCTGGTTTGCCGGTTGAACATGCAGTAAGAAGGGATAGAGCTACCAAAAATCCTATAACTGTTGTCTTTTTGCTCATGAGTGTGACCTCCCATTAAGAACAATTTCGAATCAACTACGCATGTCTTTATGAAGTCGCGTGAAGGATTTGACCATCTAGCAGCAGCTGTTTGCGCAGCAGCTCGTAATCCAGGTCTTGCAATGCGCATTGATGCTGCAGCGCTAATGCGGCAGCCGTGGCCGCGGATTGACCAAGAATCATAAACACGGGCTCCATTCGAATGGACCCATAAGCGATATGCGAGGAAGACAAG
>NZ_JBFTQB010001243.1:0-1405 GCF_056398785.1 Paenibacillus sp. 01T422
CCCAAGATCCGATCGGGATCGGCTATTGGTCCGTCAAAGCGGCGGTCATGGCGAGCAAAGGTGAAAAAGTAGAGAAGACCATAGATACAGGCTTCCACTGGTATGACAAAACAAACATTGACTCTGCAGAAATTAAGGCGCTGCTGTATAACTAAGTTAAGATGAGGTTGCTCCTACGCGGGCAACCTCTTTCTCCAAAAGAAATACCTGATTCCAAACAGGAAATGTAAGCGCTATTCTCGAATAGAGTTGAAGTTCAGAGAGAATTTGTTAAACCTGAGGTGGTAAGGTGTATACCCTGATCATAGTTGACGACGAAGAAGCTGTTCGGGAAAGTATTCGTGAGAAAATAGATTGGGAGACCTATGGTTTTGAGCTGATTGGTTCTTATGGCGATGGAAGAGAGGCCTTGGATTCCCTGGAAATCCAGCTGCCGGATGTTATTATTACGGATATTTCGATGCCTCATATGGATGGGCTGGCACTTGCGGCTGCCATCTCTGATCGATACCGAGATATTACCGTCATCATTATGACGGGGTTTGGGGAATTCGAATATGCCAAGCAGGCGGTAAAACTAAAGGTTTATGAATATGTGATGAAACCCGTTGGGCATAACGAATTTACGGATATTTTACAACATTTAAGAAAAGAGCTGGATGAGAAACGGTTGAGGAATGAAGATGTGTCTAGGCTGCAGAGCCAATTAAATATGAGTTTGCCTTTATTGCGAGAGCAATTTCTAGAAAGATTGGTAACCAGTGAAGTAAAGAAAGAGGAGATTCTGAATAAATTTGCTCTATTTCACTTGTCACTCCCCGGGCCGTACTATATGGCGGCAACGTTAGACGTGGAAGAGTTTATGTATCCAATTGCTGCGCAAATAAGCTCGGAGACCGAATTGCTGCGGTTTGCCGTGTATAATATTGTTCACGAAATCTTTGAATTAGAGCAGGGAGGTATCGTCTTTCGAACGAGAGACGAGAGAATCGGCATCATTTTCGCTGGGGATATGCCATATTTGATTCTAGCTGTGCAGAAATATGCGGAACAAGCCGTGCAGTGCATAGAAAAGTACGTGAGAGTTCGTGTTTCGATTGGGATTGGCAGACCGTATCAGGCGATGGAGGAGCTGTCCAAATCTTATTCTGAGGCGGTTTCGGCGCTCGATTATCGATTTATGGTTGGCAAAAATAAGATTATTTCCATCGAAGATATCGTGCATGGCAAAGGCCAGCTGCAGGTTCATCATGCAGAATGGGAACGCAAGCTGATCGCTGCGCTGAAGACGGGAAACAAAGAGCTTTTCGCTAGACTATTGAATGACTGGATGCACGAGCTGCGCGCTTCGCAATCTTCGGTAGAGCGCTGCTACATTTATGTGCAAAGGTTCCTTGTCTCCATC
>NZ_JBFTQB010001244.1:0-1404 GCF_056398785.1 Paenibacillus sp. 01T422
CTAATCACCTCTCAAAAGCAGCAAATAGAGTCATCTCAGTCCGTTAGCCGCCCAGCTGCTGCTCGCAAGAGGTTAGCTGACGGCTGAAGCGGTAGGAACACCGCCAGTAGAAGCTAACTAGTTTAAGTGCTCTGAAGTCCGTTAGCCGCCAGCTGCTGCCCGCAAGGTAAGCTGTCGGCTGAAACTCGTCCATCAGCTCCCCCATTTTACTGTAACGGACTCATCCCCCTATCATCCCTACGAACTTTTCGCTTGTTGAATGACGGCTTCGATATAGGCTCTAAGTGTTTTGATAAAAGTTCGCATAGCATATCCGACATACCTGTCACTGCGGTAGATCAGACAGATATCCTGAGAAGGAGTAGGATGCCGCAGGTTCACAATCTTTATGTCTTTGTTTGGAAGGGTATCCAGCAGCAATCGTGGCAGAACACATGCGCCAACTCCGCTCTGCACCATTTGGAGGAGGGAGGATAACGTTGTTGTCACCATATGCGGCTGCAAAGTAAACCCTTTATCCGTGCAGAAGCGATCGATCAGCTTGCGGCATTGATGGTCGGGAGGAAACATGACCGTTTTCAAGTCATTCAGCCTGCTTATCGGGATGAAATTCTCGGTAGCAAGGGGATCATTCCTACTTACAGCCAGTGAGAACTCTTCGTGAAATAGAGGGATTGAGGTGAGGCGATCATCGCTAACAGGTCCGATCGTGACTCCAACATCGATGCTTCGGTCCAGAACTTGTTCGGTTACTCGTGTGGTTTCCAAAAGAGAGAGCGAAATGGTGGGATAAGTCTGATGAAAGTTCAGCAGTAAGGCATTAAACATGAGGTCTGCGTCACCGGGCAAAACACCGATGGATAACGATCCGCCTTGCAGTTGCTTCAAGTCAGCAATGGCGTCGCTTGCCTGCTTCAGATGCCCGAATACAGCCGCACCATGTTCTTGCAATATGGCGCCGGCTTCTGTGAGGACGATTGTTTTACCCACTCGATCGAAAAGGAGAACGCCTAATTCTTCTTCCAATCTTCTAATCTGCTGGCTGATGTTGGGAGCGCTGACTCCCATCTTATCGGCGGCTCTCGTGAAGTGAAGTTCTTCACAAATCGCCATAAAGTACTGTAGCTGTTTTAACTCCATAGCTCACACTCACTTTCAAAAACATCGCTGAAGGGCTGAAGGTGTTTCAATCCTTATTGTTGCTTCATCCTGTTTCTCTGTCAATGCATGAACGTTAACTTATACTTAACGTTCCGGTAACTTGCACCGCATTGATGGTAAATCTCATGGAATCTATACTAAAAGCAGATCAAATGCTTCTCAATTCCAAGGAGGTTGGACATATGTCTGAAACAATTATCGGCACGGCCAAAACAGTTCGTCAAGTAGTACTTCACAAGGTGC
>NZ_JBFTQB010001245.1:0-1397 GCF_056398785.1 Paenibacillus sp. 01T422
AGCCTGGCTTATATATTTATCTTTATGGTGGATGATGGCAATTTCCCTGCTAAGCGTTGGATTCACGATCTTTATTGCTTTTAACTGGGCATCGTTGTACAAATTCAAGTATGTTCTCGACAGGGCAGTCACTCCGGCACCCGCTTTGACAAGGCCAATGATGGTTTAATTCATCAATAATGATACTTATGTTGTTAGTAGGTAAAATCAATGGAGGGCTCTCCATGAAGCATTAGTTAAGCGTGTTAGCGACTTCATATTTAAAAATGTTTGAGATTGCATTCGAGATACACCAATAATTCTCATAGAAAGTAGTGACCTTTACACATGCAAACCATAACTGCCATACAGAAACAAAACAGCATCGGATCCATTCAATTTTTACCCGTTAATCTATTTGCGTCGGTTATGGGCATTTCAGGACTAGCACTTGCTTGGAGACAAGCAAGTAAGTTATTCGGTGCTTCACTCGTAGTCGCTGATATCATTGGGATTATTGCCGTTCTAGTATTTGTCGCTCTAAGTATAGCTTATCTTTCAAAATGGGTTCTATACCCGCAGAAAGTCAAAGCTGAATTCAAACATCCTATAACGGGCAACTTCTTCGGTACAATCACGATTGCAATATTATTACTATCTTCTGTTATAGGTACTTATAGTCCTATCATCTCACAAGTGGTTTGGATAATCGGAACTGTAACCACTTTAGCGCTTAGTTTTATCATTGTTGCGCGCTTGCTGAACGGGAATCATGAGCCGGGTCATGCGGTTCCTGCTTGGTTGATTCCTGGCGTAGGGACCATTGATATTGCTGTAGCCGGCGGGTCTATGCCGTTCCCATGGGCGCATGAAATTAATATGCTGTCGCTAGCGATCGGCGGAATTGTCGCCTTAATTTTTCTTACCATGATCTTGTCTAGGTTGATTCATCATGATCCACTGCATGCGGGATTAACACCCTCTATGATAATCATGATTGCACCGTTCGAGGTTGGTTTTCTTGGTTATGTGAACTTCGAACATCGCATTGATCAGTTCGCGTCCATTTTGTTTTATTTTGGTTTGTTTTTGTTTATCGTTTTGTTTTTCAAAGTATTCAAAAAATCGGTCCCTTTTGGAGCCTCTTGGTGGGGGGTAAGCTTTCCGCTTGCGGCGCTCAGTAATGCAGCTTTGCAATATGCAATGTTTGTGAATTCCTGGCTGTTAATCGCCATTTCCGCAGTCATTCTAGTTTTGCTAAATATCGTTTTGGTCATTCTCTTTATTCGGACAATCAAGGTGTTATTTAATGGGAACCTACTTAAAGGATAATAATTGTTCGATTGGAAGAATAATAAAAAAAATTGACAAGGGATCATTACTGATGCATAGCGAAATGGGGTTGCGTCGAATAGGAG
>NZ_JBFTQB010001246.1:0-1397 GCF_056398785.1 Paenibacillus sp. 01T422
CGTAACGTTTCAGGAGCGCTTGGAACGGCGCTTCTCGTGACTTTCATGACGAACAAAGCAGCTTCTCATGCCAAAGAGCTCATCATCTCGGGCAGAATTGATCCAAGCGACAAAGCCAAAATGGCGGAAGTCATGCAAGCTGCAACGATCTACGGGATCAACCACTCTTTCGTTATCGCTACATGGCTGAGTGTTGTTGCACTCGTGCTTGCATTCTTCATCCGTAAGGTGCAACCGCCCGAGGAATCAAGAGAGGCTACTACAACTGCCCCGGTCACTGCTTTGTTTGAGGATGAATGAGGAAGTTGTGGATTTTCGGCTATGTTGTACTTTGTACAACATAAAAGGTGCCTTGGCCTTATAATTTGGCAGCTAGTTGTATAAAGTACAACCATTTCAACCCAAATGGCGGGAAATCAACAGTTTACAGCCCTCCACGTTGTATAAATTACAATATAGAGGATGCTCAAGCATCATCCAAGCGTTAATGGTTGTATAAAATACTGCATAGAAGAGACCATTTGACCGTTAGGCTCAATGCCTTGACGGTCTTTCCCATAGGTAGCTGAATGTACTGCTGGGCAAGTTGCTGGTAAGCAGTCTGCCACAGCCCCTGGTGAATTTTACGCTCAACTGTCTTTGTAGCTAGTGATCAGTTTCTCTTCTTGCTCATCTCACATTTCTGAACAAGGCATGCTATATCCTTCCAATCCCCAATGTTCTGTCATGTCCAGTCTATCCATCGTGGAATAGGGAATAGGCAATGGGATAGGGAACACTAAACACCTTTTATCGGCACACAAATTTCGCAAAGCTCAGTGGCAGTCAGCTCTCCTGTATATCTTTCAATGACGGGCTTGTCTTCTACTTGAAATCCGTTGCGCTGTAAAGCTGAAAAAAATGTCATACCACGCTCGTTGAACATCCTCCGCGGTATGGTCAATTGTGCAAACGACGTACTGTCCGCAGGCCAACAGACCCTCGTTTGCTCCTCGCTTGAAAGGACAATGCAGGCATCGTACCTGCAAAGGTTAGGCGGCGTTGTTGCAGGGTTGTTTTGCGGAATGCCGAGGAGGTAAACAGATTCTTTTCCCCCGCCCATTGTTTTAACCTCAGCATAGCTTGCACATTGGCGGGACCGTAAGGGCCAATTTGCCGCACATAGGCAATGCGATAATCAGGGATCACTTCGAATTTTTAATATCCCTAAAGCGGCAGCGAGCGGAAATCAAAATAATAGGGGATTTAGTAATCTTATGTAGAATATTGGGGTTTACTATAATGAATGTGGAGTGTAAAATCACAGTCCGGTTGGTAGTCCGGGCACGGTTAAAATGGCGAATCTGTAAAAGCCAGACTTGCTTTGAGAATCTAGTAACAAAATTAAAGATTAAATA
>NZ_JBFTQB010001247.1:0-1397 GCF_056398785.1 Paenibacillus sp. 01T422
GGGAAAAGACTGCCGGTCAAAACAACCGAGGTTGTTGTTGAATTCAAGAACATTCCGAATAACGTCTATTTGGCTAAAAAGCATGAAATGGAACCGAATCTGCTTGTATTCCGCGTTAATCCAATGGAAGGCATTTATCTGAAAATGAATGCGAAGCAGCCTGGATCTGAAGGTGTAATCGTTCCGGTTGCTATGGATTTCTGCCAAAGCTGCCAGATCGGCATTAACACGCCGGAAGCCTATGAGCGTTTGTTACATGATGCGACTCGCGGAGATTCTACGTACTTCACCCGTTGGGATGAAGTGGCGCTCGCTTGGTCTTATGTAGACCGCATCGCTGCGGCATGGAACGAGCAATCGGATGATCTGAAAGAGTATCCGGCTGGATCTTGGGGACCTGAAGAGGCGACTAAGCTCCTGACTGACGATGGCTTCAAGTGGTGGCCGATCAATGGTCAAAATGAAGGCGAAGTCGATTGGGAAACCGTTCAAAAAACAACGGTTTTAACTTAAGGAAGCGTGCATAACATCCAATAGGCGACTGACGCCTATTGGATTTTTTGTGGTATAATAGATCTTACGGAGTAAATCCTTACTATTATACTTGGGGTGCGTTTATGTCACGAAGAGCTTTTATAAGATGGCTGCTTGCAATCGGGGCTGCATTGGTTGGATTTAGTGCTTTTTTTAGTCAAATGGTCAAGAAAAAGTTTATGGCGGAAGAACTGCCAGCCGTGTCATCTGCTTCACCCGAGCCCGCTCAAGTTGTGGCGCAGCCTTCGGCCGAACCTTTGCCGACAGGGCCGCTCATGTCCTATTTTATATTAAGCGATCTTCATATCACCGCAGGTGACCCACAAACCGTGAAGAAATTGAGGCAAGCGCTTGATGACATTACACATTTCGACGGTCCAGTTGACGCCATTATGTTAACAGGCGATTTAACCGATACAGGAACGGAACGAGATTATAAGGAGCTGCGTACCATTGTAAGTGAGTATAAACTTCCACCTGTTCATGCGAACATGGGGAACCACGACTATTACACGATTTGGATTAATAAAGCGAATAACTGGGATCAAGCGGCCGTTCCGAACGGCAAAAGTGATGAAATAAGCCGCGAGCAATTTAAAAAGTTTTTTGGCTACAAGTCACTTTATAATGATTTTACGACGAAAGGTCACTCCATTCTGCTGCTTTCACAAGAAGCCTATGTTCAGGAGAAGCCAGAAGTTGGTGAAGGCGCATGGTATTCCGATGAGCAGTTGGCATGGTTCAAGGAACGAGTTAAAGCTCTATATCACCCAGGCAGACCACTGTTCGTAATGACACATCAACCGCTGCCGCCGATTGGGACAGATGGGGGATCTCACCAATTAATCCGCGCAATCCAATTC
>NZ_JBFTQB010001248.1:0-1397 GCF_056398785.1 Paenibacillus sp. 01T422
GCTCAGAGAATGCTGGCAGAGTTGGTCAATGGGCTTGCGGCAAAAGGTCATGACGTCACTGTTTTGATGCCGCCAGAAGGCACCATAAATTATACCATTCATGCCAAGATCATCCGCACCAAACAACACTTTGCGATTCTTGAAAAGGATTATCCCAAATCGGATGTGATTGTATCCAATTTCTATACGATCGTACCCGGAGCCCATCAAGCCAGCTTGAATGGAAAAGGCGTACACGTCCGCTTAAGCCTATGTTACGAGCCTGCCTTTTTGCCGGAAAATCAAATCTCGTTCCCTACGTATCACATCTCCAAGCACATTGCGGTTCTCTCTAATTGGCAAAAGCAGCTCATTGCGCTGAATCACGGTCATCAGGCGCATATTGTGCCGGTTGGCGTCGGCTCGGCTTTTCGGAATATGCATATTCGTGATGCTCAGACACAATTGCAAATATCGGCGATTATGCGGAGGCCAGAAGGCGGATATTCCTGGCATAGAGAGCAGGATTATTTAATCAACCAACTGGAAATCGTGCAAGCCAAGTATCCCCATGTCCGTGTCAACCTGATGTCTCCTCCAGAAGAATTTCATAGTTCTCCCCTCTTACAGGCAATCAAAGCCAATCATCCAACTTTTCGCTATTTAACTCCTGGGCACGATGGCGCCATGGCCTATCACTATAACGAGACGGATATATTCGTGAACTCTTCTACCTATGATTCTGCCTCAATACCAGGACTAGAGGCTATGCGCTGCGGGGCAGCTTTGGTCACGACCTACAATGGTGGCAATATGGATTACTGCCGGCATGAGCACAACGGTCTGATGTCTTACCGCTATGAGAACCGCTTGGCAGCTGATATTAGCCGGTTGATAGAGGATGCCGATTTGCGTAGAAGACTAGCAACTGCCGGGGAAATCGAGGCGGCGAAATGGACGTGGGAGCGCAGCGTAGATGCCTTTGAAAGAGTGCTATATGACATCCGAGCATCCCGATAGATACCCAGATTTATATTTTTAGGTGATAGTCTAGGACGAGGGTCTACACCGCTGAGTAGTATAGGAGTGTGATGAAATCCAGTTTTTGTAAGTATATGTAAAAACCTTGGAGGTGCACTATGTCTCGTATAACAGAAGACTGCGTGGTAAAGAAAACCACTCGTGTTGTTAAGAAAAAAGACTGCAGCACGAGGAACAGAGGCAAGAAAGGTAAGTGTCATGTATGCAAGAAAAAGTTAAGAGGAAGAACGATCAAAGTCATCTGCAAGCAGCCTAAAGCCCCTATCGTCAATTTCACGACCCCTCCTGCGGAAGTCAATGTGCAAACAAATCCCCCAGAAGTTCATATTACAACACCACCTCCTATCGTTAACGTAGAGACTCCTAAACCTGATGTT
>NZ_JBFTQB010001249.1:0-1395 GCF_056398785.1 Paenibacillus sp. 01T422
CCTTCTTCCCCGTTTTTCTGCTAAACGTACGACTGAACATATCTCTTAATACGTCAGATTGGGCTAAGCTAACAAGAATGATAACGACTGCTTTGACGACCATAACAGATTCCGATGGTACGCCTAACGTGTAAATAGTCGTCGTTAAGGTTTGGATGAATAGAGCTCCTAACACAGTGCCGCCTAAGTAGAAACGTCCGCCACGCATCGAAGTACCGCCGATAACAACGGCTAGGATCGCGTCGAGCTCGAACCATAACCCGGCATTGTTGGAATCCGCGCCAGTGATGTTGGAGCTAACAATAATGCCGGCAAGTGCTGCGCAAAAGCCGCAAATAATATAGACAGACATCATAATGCGAGTCGAATTAATACCAGCGAACTCACTGGAAACGCGGTTAGAACCAACGGATTCCAGGAATAATCCAAATGCCGTTTTCCGGGTAATAACATGTAATATAACGAAAACAACGACAGCCAAAATGACCGCAAAAGGCAAGCCAAGCAAATAGCCCCCTCCTACAAAGCGGTAAGCTTTATCGGAAATCGTAATGATCTTTCCGCCGGAGATCAGCTGTGCGATGCCTCGCCCTACGGTTAACAAAATAAGTGTGGCAATCATCGGTTGTATTTTCAACTTAGCTACAAGCAAGCCATTCCAGTACCCGCACAGAACGCCGATTCCCAAACCTGCCAACAAGGCTAACGCGAACGGAACATGCTTCTGCAATAGAAAGGCTGCCAAGGAAGCGGCTATTGCCAGCACGGAACCTACGGAAATATCGATCCCTTCTTTGGCAATTACAAGCGTCATGCCCAGTGCAATGATGAGGATTGGTGTTCCCCGGTTTAAAATATCAATCAAACTTCCAAATAAATGTCCATCTTGTATCCGAATATTGAAAAACCCTGGGGTAAATAGGGCATTAAATAGCAAAATTACGGCAATCCCTAGTGAGGGCCAAAACAATTTGGAGCGGATCGCATTATGAAACATGCTCTTTAGCGGCGTCATTCTTATACCCTCCCTCTGCAATCATCTGCATAATTCGTTGTTCACCGATTTCGTTCCCATTCAGCTCACCAATGATTTGGCGATCCCGCAATACCAGAATACGGTCACAACAGCCAACCATCTCTTCCCACTCTGATGTGATCATGAGAATAGTCATTCCTTCCGCTGCAAGCGATAAAATTAATTTGCGGATTTCCGCTTTGGAACCTACATCGATACCACGAGTCGGCTCATCTAAAATGAGGAGTTTCGGCTCTGTCGCTAACCATCTCGCCAAAATCGCCTTCTGCTGATTCCCCCCGCTGAGCTGATCAATTCTTTGCTCCATGCTGGAAGCCTTGATGCTCAGCAGCTTCATGTAATACTCTGCTATCTCTTGC
>NZ_JBFTQB010001250.1:0-1395 GCF_056398785.1 Paenibacillus sp. 01T422
ATATTGGACTTGGCATCTTGCTCGGAGGAAAGCAGCGATATTGGACTTGGCATCTTGCTCGGAGGAAAGCAGCGAATCCTTATCTCCGGTACCGCTCGTCACAAGACCGTCGCGCCATGTACCCCTCTTAATATCCCTTCGCATCATCCAGAAAGCGGTTACCGTTGTGACAAGCCCCATAACAATAACAAGCGGCACACTTGCTTCCATCACCGCAGTTACTGGCAAACCAGCGGCATCCGCTGTTAATTTGGGCGCCCCTTGAATAATGTAATCCCCTGAAAGCGCGATCCCGTGTCCGAACAAGTTCATCGCCATGGCTGCACCTAATGCAGGTAAACCCACACGTACAGCCACAGGCAGCAGCACCGCCCCTATGAGCGCAACACCGGGAGACGGCCAGAAGAACCAGGAAGTGACCATCATGATGATCCCGATACCCCAGAAAGCAAGCGCCGGCGTCCTCAGAAAGTGGGTCAATGGAGCGACCATCGTTTCATTAATGCCTGTGCGTATGAGCACACGACTCATCGCCACGATGATCGAGATAATCATGATTGTCCCCATCAACTCTTTGGTTGCATAAATAAAGCTGTTGAATACCCCTGATACTGAACCGCTTAATGTTTCCGTTGCTAATAAACCCAGCGCGAAAATCCCAACCACACAAATCATCGTGGTGTCTCTACGTTTGATTAAAAGAGTAAGAATAAAGCCAATAAATACTAGATAAACCCAATGAATCGGTAGTAATTGAATGTCCATCGGGATCACGCATCCTCTCTGCCCATGCAGCAATTGGGAGTCCATTTCGTCTGTATCCGGAAATAGACTCTCTGGTGCTACATTGTATGCTGGGCGAAGAGTAGGCGTTCGTGGAGAACGGGAGATTGTTGGCGCCTTGTGGTACAATTGAAGAACTATTTTACACAGGCAAGGAGAATGCTGAGTATGGCTGTTAACCAACGATTAGTGACGGATTCCGATTTTCAGGAGGCTGTGGAAAAAGGAGCCCTTGTCCGTGTTTTCAAAAACGATCACATTGTCGATTCGAACGCGATTGTCCTTCGTTTCAGCGAAACGACCGTCGTTTTGCAGTCGCGTGTTGCTGATTTAGCTTACTATGATCGGGATGAGTGCGAATTTTTTGAGATAAAAAAAAGGTGACGTGCACTAGAATCGTCTTTGGGGAGTTCCCTGAAGGCGATTTTTTGCATGTAGCTGGATGAGTTATCCTCCGTCTGAATCGGCGGCGACTGCCCGAAATTAGGTGGATTGGTAATATTAGTGGTAGAAACTGGAGTTAATCGAGTAAAAGATGTGCATTTGCTGAAAAAAGAAGTAGGAATCGGCGGTAATAACAAGTGGACGCTACCAGTCAGGGGCGCCTAGCTC
>NZ_JBFTQB010001251.1:0-1389 GCF_056398785.1 Paenibacillus sp. 01T422
GTGTGCTCGATGAGGCCTTTATGGATTTTGTGCCAAATGAGCAGGAACATTCGTTGCTTAAGCTGGCCTCAACAAGCCGAAAGCTTATCGTTATTCGTTCTATGACGAAATTTTATTCAATTCCGGGAATTCGGTTAGGGTTCATGGTTGCACACCCGGATTTGATTCGGGAAATCAGGCAGCAGCAAGTGCAGTGGAGCGTTAATTACTTGGCTCAGCGCATCGGTACGGTTGTATTGGATGATGAAGAATTTGAGCTTTCGAGCCATCAATGGCTGCAGGAAGAGAAGGCGTGGATCACGGGTCAGCTGCAGCAATTGGGTCTAGATGTAGTACCTACGGAAGTAAACTTTGTATTGTTTTCTTTTCCTTCAGCATTAGGCTTATCGATAAAACAGGCGCAAAAGCATATGGGACAAAGGGGTATTTTGATCAGGGATGCCTCACTCTTTGAAGGCTTGAACGAACAGTATTGCCGAGTTGCTATTCGGCTTCGCAAGGATAATGAGCGGTTAATCGAAGGACTCCGTCAGACAATGGCAGCGCTCACGCAGAATCGAGGTCAATCTCATGACTAAAGCAGTAACGTTAATGATACAAGGCACAGCTTCGGATGTTGGCAAAAGCATTCTAACGGCAGCGTTATGCCGTATTTTCGTTCAGGATGGCTGGCAGACAGCACCCTTTAAATCACAAAATATGTCGCTCAACTCTTACGTCACCTTTGACGGGAAAGAAATCGGAAGAGCGCAGGGCGTTCAAGCTGATGCCTGCCGCATTTTGGCTACGACGGATATGAACCCCATTTTGCTTAAGCCAAAGCAGGACATGGTTGCTCAGGTGATTGTGCATGGCAAGCCATATTCGGATCTAGATGCCAGGACCTATCGGGAATCGTACCTGCCGAAGGCGGAAGCGATTGTCAAAGACGCCTTAGGTCGGCTGCGCAGCGAATATGAGATTGTGGTGCTGGAGGGGGCGGGAAGCCCTGCCGAAGTGAATCTGAAGGATCGCGACATCGTCAACATGCGTTTAGCCGGATGGGCGGATGCGCCCGTGCTTCTCGTTGCTGATATTGATCGCGGTGGCGTTTTTGCATCAATCGTAGGTACGCTGGAGATTCTGACGCCGGAAGAACGAGTTCGTGTGAAGGGCTTTATTATCAATAAATTCCGTGGGGATGTGAGTCTGCTGAAACCGGGGTTGGATTGGCTGGAGGAGAAGACAGGGAAGCCTGTATTAGGGGTTATCCCCTACTTGCCGCAGCTAGGTATTGAGGATGAAGATTCTGCTTCTCTGGATTCCAAACGGATGCTGAAGAGGGCTCAAAGTACACCTGAGAAATCGCAGGATCAACTGGATGTTGCGGTGATCCGATTGCCTCGTCTC
>NZ_JBFTQB010001252.1:0-1389 GCF_056398785.1 Paenibacillus sp. 01T422
CCATAAGTATCCTCCTAGTATAGGGATCTCTGAGCGCTGCCCAAAGTCTCTCCTCTTCACATCCCATGATGTGTTTGTTTTTGATGGATTTATCGTATCACATCTTTGTTTATTTTTGAATCATTATTTTTGTTTTTGTTTTTCTTTGGTGAAAAAAAGGGGAAACACCTCGATTGAGGGGGCTTCGTGCATCTTCGGAGACCAACAGATTAAGCCCGACGGATCAGACTCCGTCGGGCTTTGGCGTTGGCTACTCTTATTACCCTTCCACCCTCTCACACTTTACTTTCCGTACATCCTCCTCCCACCTCATTTGCCAATAACAAATTAAAAGAAACCTAGCGTGATTCCCGCTGAGGCATCTTATTCCCTATCCATATCACGCTTTTCATGGGAAATTGGCAAAATAGCAGACCGTAGTTCCACTGACTGTTGGGAAATGCAGCTTTTCTGTGAAATAGCGGCCTGTAGTTCCTTCCTCTGAGAGAACTGTCGTAAGAGCAGCATGAACCTCGGGGATTTTGATTGGATGTATTCCAATGAAAATCCCCTATTTGACGCCGAAATGGCCATCTCATTGGACAAAATCCAGTGAGATAGCCGTCCTTCCACTGTTTCAACGTCTTTGTGACTGCTTGCATTGGAATCTATCCAATCAAAGCTCAATCCTGACCTGTAAATATCCGATTTCATTGGATTTCATCCAACCGAAATTGCTCTCCTTTTCCTAACTCCCGCCCGATTCCCATTACTGAGCTCGCACTAATCGCTCTCTCGATCGGACCTTACCGCTTTATCAAAACAGAATTTATTACACGCAAGGATGCTTTTATTAGCAGTTCATTAAGCGCTTTTGTCGGCATGCTGCCGGGAGCCGTGGGGACGTGACAAGCAAGCCGTTTAAATTTCCTCATAATCAGTAGGACCACTTGGATGCAGGGTATCCACATCCCCCCACTGATCGCCGTGCTCAACATCCTGTTCATTTTCGGCGACATTTTGCAAATCGCTGGCATTAATCGTGATGATTGGATAATCATGATGAGCTGCCACCTGCGCAGCTTGCTGTTTCATGAACTTGGGAGACCCTTCTGTATCCTCATCATATACAAGCAGAATACCGTCCGAATTGCGCAGCAGGAACTTGTCCCGCTCCTTAAACTGCCAAGGTCCCTCATATTTCGTTTTCGTGATGCTATTTACATAATTAGCCCGAGTTATCACGCTCGTATAGCTATTCTTTTTCTCTTCGCTCCACTTCTCTTCTTGCTCCAAAAAAGGCGTGATAACAGCCAATTTCAGCTCTGGATAGGTACTAGCTCTGAGATCAAGAACGGCCTCCGCCGCCCACAATTCAACGCCCCATCCGCCACTGACGACAACCCATTC
>NZ_JBFTQB010001253.1:0-1388 GCF_056398785.1 Paenibacillus sp. 01T422
GACTCGAACCTCCACCCTTTCGGACTCGATTTTGAGTCGAGCGCGTCTGCCATTCCGCCATGCCGGCATAAGAACTTATAAAAACAATGGTGCCGAAGACCAGACTTGAACTGGTACGGTAGTCACCTACCGCAGGATTTTAAGTCCTGTGCGTCTGCCGATTCCGCCACTCCGGCTAATAATTTTGTGGAGGCGCCACCCAGACTCGAACTGGGGGTAAAGCTTTTGCAGAGCTCTGCCTTACCACTTGGCTATGGCGCCTTAGTAATAATGGAGCGGAAGACGGGGATCGAACCCGCGACCCTCGCCTTGGCAAGGCGATGCTCTACCGCTGAGCCACTTCCGCATATAAAACTGGGGATCAAGGATTTGAACCTTGGCATGACGGAGTCAAAGTCCGTTGCCTTACCGCTTGGCTAATCCCCATTATCTTGCTTTGGTAATAATGGGCGGACGACGGGACTTGAACCCGCGAATGCTGGATCCACAAACCAGTGCGTTAACCCCTTCGCCACGACCGCCACAATATTCAGTTGCTTACTTTTTTGGCAGGGGCAGCAGGAATTGAACCCACACCAAAGGTTTTGGAGACCTTTGTTCTACCCTTAAACTATGCCCCTAGAAAAAGTAAATGGAGGCTGATGGATTCGAACCACCGAACTCGGAGAGAGCAGATTTACAGTCTGCCGTGTTTAGCCACTTCACTAAGCCTCCATAATAAAACATGGTGCCGTCGAGAGGACTTGAACCCCCAACCTACTGATTACAAGTCAGTTGCTCTACCAGTTGAGCTACAACGGCGTATATAGTTGTAAATATGGTGGCTCGGGACGGAATCGAACCGCCGACACGAGGATTTTCAGTCCTCTGCTCTACCGACTGAGCTACCGAGCCTTACATGATGTTGGTAATAATGGCGGAGCCGACGGGATTCGAACCCGCGGTCTCCTGCGTGACAGGCAGGCATGTTAGGCCTCTACACCACGGCTCCACATTCATTATTGGTTGCGGGGGCAGGATTTGAACCTGCGGCCTTCGGGTTATGAGCCCGACGAGCTACCGGGCTGCTCCACCCCGCGTCATTAAGTATATTTCAGGAATTCTAATAAATCAAGCCTTGCAGTAGAATTCATGGTGGAGGCTGACGGGATCGAACCGCCGACCCTCTGCTTGTAAGGCAGATGCTCTCCCAGCTGAGCTAAGCCTCCATGGGAAGTACTTGATGGTGACCCGTAGGGGACTCGAACCCCTGTTACCTCCGTGAAAGGGAGGTGTCTTAACCACTTGACCAACGGGCCTTACTAGAAAGATAGTGGCGGAGAGAGAGGGATTCGAACCCTCGAGACGCTTGTGACGCCTACACGATTTCCAATCGTGCTCCTTCGGCC
>NZ_JBFTQB010001254.1:0-1387 GCF_056398785.1 Paenibacillus sp. 01T422
GGTATGGTAAGCTTATTAAGGATAAGTTCAATATCACTCTGAACATTCTTGCTCCGCAGATTGCCGGCGATCAGCTATACAAGACAAGATCGGCAGCAGGTAATTTGGGCGATCTCCTGATCGTCAACAACAATCAACTGGAAGAATTAATTCCAGCCGGTTTAATTATGGACCTCTCGGATAAGATCAAGAGTACGCCGAACCTGTCCAAATATGTGGACAATCATTTCAAACCTTTCAATGCAGCATTCGAAAAAGTAAATCCTAGTGGCAAGATTTATGCTTTGCCGACCTTTGAGGCCGATACTTCACCAACGACATACTCGGAACAAATTCCTTACTCAAGCCCAATTATGCCTTGGGATTATTATAAGGGCGTCGGAGCTCCCAAGCTGAACAATCTGGATGATCTTTTGAATGTACTGAAACAAATGCATGAGAAATATCCGAAGACTCCGGACGGTAAGCCGATCGCTCCAATCACGTTGTGGAAGGATTGGGACAGCAGAGGCACGATGGAAAATGCACGCTGGTTGAGCAATTGGTACGGTTACGAGCAGCCAGAAGGAACCACGACCATGCAGTTGAATGCAAAAGGCGACGTTGTGCCCCTCATCGATGACAACAGTATGTACAAGAAAATTCTGCAATTTTATTTTAAAGCAAATCAGATGGGGTTGGTTGACCCTGACTCGCCGACCCAGGATTGGAACAAAGTATCGGAAAAGCTGACCAACAAGCAGGTATTTCTCTTATGGTACTCATGGGAAACAGGGTTCTACAATACGATTGAAAGAGGTAAAAATGGTGACGGGAATGTGGCTATTCCGATTGCTGATACGCACATCATTCAGTCAAGTGATGCCTATTACGGAAATGGAAGAGCGTTTGCTATCGGTTCCAAAGCCAATGATCCCGATCGGATCATGGAATTCATGGATTGGTTGGCCTCTCCAGAAGGCTTGCGCTACTATGTGAATGGATTTGAAGGCTTCAACTACGAAAAGACGGCAGATGGTAAATTTAAACTGACCGAAGTAGGCCAAACCGCATTCCAGAAAAATACACCTGTTCCGGATCAGTACGGAGGCGGCGGATATCAGGACGGACAAAGCAAGCTCAATACAATGATCATCAGCGATTTTGCCAAAGATCCGATGACAGGGGAGTTTTATAATAGCAATTACTGGGCTGCAACAATTGAAGCGAATAAGACAGCGCTAACGACAGATTGGCAAAACACCTATAAAGCAGAAAACGCAACAGACTACTACCTGAAAAATAAGATGATCGATATCGTCCCCAATATTAATACAAGTCTGGGCAGCGATTCATCAGAAATTAAAAACAAACGCAGCCAGATTTCTGACTATGTAAAGAACACATC
>NZ_JBFTQB010001255.1:0-1381 GCF_056398785.1 Paenibacillus sp. 01T422
CTTCTGTGGGTGCATAGGATTGTAGTACACAATTCACCATCACGAGCTGACCTATATTTTGAAAGGCAGCAGTGAAAGGAGGTACCCATGGACATATTCAAAAGAATTTCGGAGCATCGTACGGAGAAGGATGCATTGAGCTGGACCGGTACGTTCGCGGAGTACATAGAATTGCTTCGCAGTAATCCTGGACTCGCAAGAACTGCACATTCCAGAGTCTATGATATGATTGCTTCGCAAGGGATTAATGATCAATCCGGGCACAAGTCTTACAAATTTTTCAACCAAGAGATTTTTGGTCTGGATCGAGCGATTGAGAAGCTGGTAGAAGAATATTTCCACTCCGCTGCCCGTCGATTGGATGTTCGTAAACGTATTTTGCTGCTAATGGGTCCTGTAAGCGGTGGTAAATCCACAATTGTGACTATGCTAAAACGTGGATTAGAGCAGTTTTCCAAAACAGACTTGGGGGCCGTCTACGCGATTAAAGGGTGCCCGATGCACGAGGAACCGCTTCATCTGATTCCGATGGAACTGCGTCCCGAGATCGAGCGAGAGTTAAATGTGAAAATTGAAGGCAGCTTATGTCCTTCGTGCCAAATGCGTTTGAAAACTGAATACAACGGCTGCATTGAAGACGTTATGGTGGAGCGTGTGTTTGTTTCAGAGGAAGGTCGTGTCGGTATCGGGACATTCAGCCCTTCGGATCCCAAATCACAAGATATCGCTGATCTGACAGGAAGTATCGATTTCTCGACGATTACGGAGTTCGGTTCCGAATCCGATCCGCGTGCTTATCGGTTCGACGGGGAGCTCAACAAAGCCAATCGCGGGATCATGGAGTTCCAGGAAATGCTGAAGTGCGACGAGAAGTTCCTCTGGAACTTGCTTTCACTTACGCAGGAGGGGAATTTCAAAGCAGGGCGTTTCGCGCTCATTAGCGCTGACGAGTTGATCGTTGCTCATACCAACGAAACCGAGTACAAATCCTTTATTGCAAATAAAAAGAATGAAGCATTGCAATCCAGGATGATTGTTATGCCGATTCCGTATAACCTTCGAGTAACCGATGAAGAGAAAATTTACTACAAGCTCATCGGACAGAGCGATATGTCGCACATCCACACAGCCCCACACTCGTTACGTGTGGCTGCGATCTTCTCCATTCTGACGCGTTTGAAGGAAACGAAGAAGCAAGGGATGGATTTGGTCAAAAAGATGCGGATGTACGACGGCGAAGTCGTCGAAGGCTACAAAGAAGCCGATCTGAAAGAAATGCAAAATGAATTCCAAGAAGAAGGCATGAGCGGTATCGATCCGCGTTATGTCATCAATCGGATTTCGAGCGCTCTGATTAGACAGGATCTTCAGTGCATTAATG
>NZ_JBFTQB010001256.1:0-1378 GCF_056398785.1 Paenibacillus sp. 01T422
CTTCAATACAAATGTCGTTCTGGTAACCTAGCCTGATGCCTCCAAAGTAAGCTTCTAAAGGCTTCTTCCCTTCGCGAAAGATCGATWTCCGTGTCGCACGCCTTTCCTCCGCCGGCATTACCCGGTTTCATTGGTACTACTCGGCGATCCGACTCCCTGATTGCCATTTGGCTTTCTCACGTCTTTACCGCTTGGCCGCCATACTCCCGCAGATGTTCCTAAATAGTATTAGTCTTGCGGAAGAGCTGTCAGGGTCTCCCAAGTTGCTGAACGGCCATTGGTGAACATGCCTGGCTCTTCGACCCCGGGAAGTCTCTCGCAAGCTTGCCTGTATCGCTTGCGGGGGATGTTGTCTTCCAGTAACAGTGAGACTGTCGACCTTCCCGATGCATGCATTTCGAGGCTCAATCACTTTCAGGCCTGTACCCTATCTGTCTACGCTTAAACGAACATGTTGCCATCTTCGCTCCAAGACTCGTTATTGGTGGCGTGGCTAACGCCTTTCCAAGCAGGGTTCTCACCTACTAGGCTCATTCAACCTAAGCTTGGTCGCTCCACTGTGGCACCCCTCCTAAATGAAGTGATGTCCCCACATTCCTACCTGATCGGTGCAATTCACGTATGGAAAATGATCGTTCTTTTCAATTAGACTTGGGGCTGTACCTCCGCCTCCATTACAGAGGTTTCATCAGTCGTGCCCCTGCCCTCACAAGGATAAATGCATTTYGGCGAGTGCCTTATTGCAACCATTTTGGGTAACAGCCCTTCCTACAATGTCCCTTGCTTTCCAAGTCCCTTATAACCTAGCTTTTTTTTTTCTGAACTTAGGTGCTTCCTCTAAGCCTGTGAGATTAATGCCACCATAGTTTGGCATAGCGTATTTCATAGGAAAGAGTTTTACTTTACGCCACTCACCCCATCGTTTGATGGTACATACGTTTCCGCATGCTCTAACTTTAGACCTGTACATTCGGAAGTTCGTCAGTTCGCTTCCATGCGAACATTCTCACCATATCCAGCTTTTCAGCCACGCGACATATCCGTTGGCATACCTGTTTTTTTTTACAAAATGGCTCTAGCCTTCGTTCTGTCGAATCTACCTGTACTTCACACCTCATTGTTCTGTTAAACATGACGCGCGCAGGAGTATTGGCGGGATGGTTTCAGGATACATGGTTCCGTCATTCCCACCCTCGGTTGTAAAGTTAAAATTACTGCAGCAATTTCCTGCTTTTCACACTGTTTGGTGCATATAGCAGAACTTGTCGTACTTTCCCGTTAGCTCAATCGAACATGCGTTTCAAAAGGATCGACTTACTACTTGTCCACGAAATTCTAACGTATCTAAAGCTCTTAGCCGTTGAATCTCACTTAACTC
>NZ_JBFTQB010001257.1:0-1377 GCF_056398785.1 Paenibacillus sp. 01T422
GGTATAATCCTTTCAGTATCTCTGATTTACTAGCTTATTGTCTGATTCATTGGATTTTAGGGTATTTCAGCAAAATTAATTTCTCACATGACGCTTTCTTGTGGCTTGTTTTTGCTTAAAAATCATCTTTTTACAGATGAGGGGGATACCGCCAATGAGAAATAAATAGCGGGCATCGATCATTTTTTTGAGGAATGCGGCTAGTTTGCCTTTCACTTTTTTGACCTTCAGGATGCCAATAGCTTCTCCGCGACCAAGCGAGGCGACCGTGCCTTTGTAATCATAGGCAAAAGGTCTTAAGGGCTTCCCTCTCAGCGTGTGGAGCAAATTTGTTGCCGTATTATAGCCCTGCTGGACCGCTATTTGGGCATTGGCGGGGTATGGTGTGCCTTCCGGGCTCATGACAATCGAGCAATCTCCCGTAATAAAAACATCCGGATACTGCAAGGAACGCAAGTAATCATCCACTTTGACCCTGCCGCGTTGGACGTGAAAGCCCGCATCCTGCAGCAAGGAATTCCCGCGCACACCACCCGACCAAATGACAGTCCCCGCAGGAATGAATTGGCCGTCTCCCAGTAGGACACCTCCGGGCTCGCATGCCTTAATTGCGGTAGATAATTTATATTGAACCCCTTTGCGGCGCATCAYTTCCATGCCGTATTCCACGAGGTCATTCGGCAATCCTGGCGGCAGAGCAGTAGGTGATGCTTCGATATTAATGATCTGGACAAGTGATGGGTCGACGTCAAACATTTGGCATAGATCGGGAATTCGATCCGCCAATTCTCCTACAAACTCGGTGCCCGTGAAACCAGCTCCTCCAACGACAATGGTCAAGTACTCCTGATGCTTGGAATCCAATTTATATTTAGCGAACATGTACTGCGTATGTTGGCGTATGAAGCGAACACTGTTAATGCTGTTAATCGTCATGGCATACTCACGCAGTCCCGGTATCCCAAAGGTTTCCGTCTCACTTCCAAGCCCCACGACCAGGTAGTCGTAAGTGAGAACTTCGTCCACCAGAACAACCTTCTTTTCCTCGGGCAAAATCTGCTGAACCGTCGCTTTGATGAAATGAATTCTTCGCTCATCGATCAGTTCTTTAATGGCTACACGCGCATTTTCGTGATGATCAGTGCCGGCTGCCGGCATGTGCAGATGCGTCGTCATGTAGTGATAGTCGTGTTTGTTCACCAGTGTGACCGCCACYTCATCTGCCTTGATCAGCTTCTGCAGCCTTATTGCGGTTACAAGCCCACCGTACCCAGCGCCCAGAATAACCACCTTCGGTTTACTCATCCGAATCCTCTCCTCCGATTAAATCATCTTTTTTCTCTATGAAAAAGATCGACCAAACCATCCAAAGGTTAT
>NZ_JBFTQB010001258.1:0-2878 GCF_056398785.1 Paenibacillus sp. 01T422
CTGTAATCGTTGGCGCATCTTTACGAATAATGCCTTTTTGGTACCACTCATGCATCAATTTAAGAAATGCTGTATACTCCTTGGTTTCAAAGAGGTTCACGACCTTAGTATCCTTATCATCGATAAGAAGCACTCCTGGGTTCGTGTCTGAAAAATATTCAATGCCGAGCGCAGAACCAATATAACTTAGCTGATCGTCATTYCCTTTCACACGGAAGGCGTATTTATCCTTCTCGCCCGCGGCAACTTTTTCCAAGAACGGCGTCAAGTCTTCCATTTTCTTCGCTTTTGAAGGATCGAATCCATATTTATCTGCATACGTTTTATTGATAAGCATACCTGGGGCCTTTGCCAAAACTTGTGTATTAATAATGCCATATAGTTTGCCGTTAATCTTCGGTGCTTCCCATGCTTTTTCAGGTACCTGTTTCAAAATATTCGTGCCGTATTTCTTAAGCAAATCCGTGACATCCAGGTAAGCACCTTTATTCACGGCAGATACATAATCATTCGTCCAATTCGAAGTGAACATGAGATCTACACTTTCACCAGAAGCAAGAACGGCTTGCATCTTTTGATCGTAATTTCCCCAATCTATGAACTCAATATCGAGATCAGCATTAATTTTCTCTTTGGTGATTTTGCTCATCTCTGCAAATACCGCTTTAGCATCTGGGAAAGCACCTTGAGGCAAATACCATTTGAGCGTCACTGGATCAAGTTTCTTTGTCTCTGTTCCTGAAGCCATGGTTTCTTTGGCAGCTGGCGAAGGTGAGGAGGAAGATGGCGTATCCCCCGTTTTACCGCAACCTGCGAGCATAGCTGAGCTTAACAATACTGCGCCTAATACAAGTGAGATCGATTTCATTTTTCTTGTTTTCATTTCTTGGCCTCCCTAATTTTTCTATTATATTGAACACTCAAATGAGCGTAACAACCTAACCTTTAACTGCACCTAAGGTGAGACCCCTAACGATGTATTTCTGAAACAATGGAAATACAAACATCATGGGACCTATCGCCAGCACGCTGGTTTGGAGAGCGGCACAATGATACCGGCGAAAATTCGCAGTTCACTTGCCCCGTCAATTTTTGCCGATTCGATGACTTCGAACGGCATGCCCATCAGGAATCCACGCATGAGCATGGCAAACCATGCACTTACACCATAGGGCAGGAATAACGCAAATATCGTATCCTGGAGATGCAGAATTTTGGTCATGACCATGTAGGTTGGCACAAGACCACCATTAAAAAGCATTGTAAAGAAGACATAAAATGTAGTAATACGATGATAGCGATAATCTCTGCGTGTCATGACATAAGCGACAGTAGTCGTTAGAATAAGGCTCAAAATGGTACCAACAACCGTAACAATGATGGTAATGATATACGCATTAATTAGCTGCTTCGGCGTTTGCAGCAGGTAGTTGTAGGCCTTGCCTGTGATATGTGCAGGAATGAGACTATAGCCATAATGAGCAATATCCGAATCGGACGTTAAGGATACGGACAGCACATAGATAAGTGGGATGACCGTCACAATTGAAGTTAAAATAAAAAATAAATGGTTTAAACTTTGAAACCATTGCTGTGCTCGACTTCGGATCGGCATAGCTATCTCCCCTTCAGGCTAGAACAACGCACTCTCGCTGTCGATTTTTTTAACAATCCGATTCGTAATTAGAACAAGCACAAGCCCGACAAATGATTGATAAAGCCCAGCAGCCGATGCCATACCGATGTCTCCTACGACATCAATGGCTGCAGCTTCATAATAGCTAGGATCAATTGACATCAAGCCGGTATAGAAAATAATTGCCGTATAGCCAACATTTTTCCATAGATACGTGAGCACCAGGATAACAGGCCAGTACTTAGGATCGGAGTACCAATCAACCGGCGATATATTCAACCATTCCAGCAGCTTATTAACGGCACCGTACGAAGGATTGAGCAGGATATACGTTAAATAACCCACGACAACCCAGGATAAAAAATAAGGAAAAAAGAGTATCGTTTGAAAAACTCTCACTGCTTTTCTTCCAAGCTCAGCTAACAAAATTCCGAATACGACCGAGGCCGCCAGTCCGATAACAATGAACAAAGCGTTCAGTACCAGCGTATTGCGCGTTACTCTGAGCGCATCCTGTGATGTGAAGAAAAACTTAAAGTTGTCCAGACCCGCCCAATCACTTCCCCAGATCCCCTTAGCATAGTTAAAATCCTTGAACGCTAGCACAGCCCCAAACATCGGCAAGTAAGAGAACGCAAAAACGAACAACAGTGCCGGAAGGGAGATTAAAAATAAGCTCCTGTTTTTTCTCAAATGGTTTAATTCTCTCTTCAGTGCAGTCACAGTTTCACTCCTTAGGGTAAATTATTATTCAAACCTGATTGGCACCCTAAATGTAAAGTACACATGGAGAAATGGTAAACTGCTCATTTTATTTTCACTTGTTGTATCCACCGTACTTTTTGGACTGTCACTTGTTCACGAACTGTATTTTTTTGTTCTTACACAAAAAAAACCGCTACGCAGCAAGGCTTAAGCAGCCTATGTTCACGTAACGGTTGGTCTCCTCACACGCGATCTTTTATTCGTTTTGCAATAAATTCACGTGGAGTTGTTCCAAATTTAGCTTTAAAAACTTTGTAAAAATAACTCCCATTTTCAAATCCGACTTTACGAATGACATCTTGAATGGTCAACTGCGAATTCTCCATCCACTCAACTGCCTTCTCTAACCGGACCCGATTAATATAATCAGGAAGAGACATTTGTTTGTATGCTTTGAAAATTTTCCCGACCTTGGCAGGAGAGACTCCAATAATCATGGCAATCTCTGCAGCCCCCAAATTCAAATCTGCATAACGT
>NZ_JBFTQB010001259.1:0-1373 GCF_056398785.1 Paenibacillus sp. 01T422
ACCTTGCTTTCATCAACAATGATAATAAGTTGTTTGCTAGATGAAGCAATGACTTTCTCACGCAGCAGCGCACCTCCGCCCCCTTTGACCAGATTCCAAGCACCATCTACTTCGTCAGCGCCATCAATCGTCACATCTATTTCTTCTACTTCAGAGAAAGGAATCAACGGAATTCCAAGTTCCTTAGCCAAGTTCTCAGATTGTACGGAGGTTGCTACTGCCTTGATTTGTAGACCGTTAAGAACTTTCTTTCCAATTTGTTGGATAGCCCAATAGGCCGTGGAGCCTGTGCCTAAGCCTACGGTCATGCCATCTTGAATATATTCCACTGCTTGTTCAGCGGCTATTTGCTTGGGATTGCTGCTCTCAAGATTCATCTGCGTAAGTCAGTCCCTTCTCGGCAAGTGCACGGCGAAGCGGGTCCAGCGACTTGGGTCCCATGCCATGCAGCTTCATAATCTCTTTCTCGGTTGTCTTGCTGAGCTGTTCAAGCCGGTGAAATCCGGCACCTGCGAGTGCACGAAGTGCAGGATTTGAAAGCTTAGGCAAGTCTGATTGGTCTTCTTCCTTACTTGTTCGCGTGTCATTCGTTGACATCTCTCGCTCACCTTTCCAATCTTTTAATCCCAGCCAAATCTCGAATCAGAATCGCTACTCGCTTAAGGCCCCATTCAAGCTCATGCAACTTGGCATAGGCGTAAGAAATTCGCAAATAGTTGCCTGTAAGTCGATTATAAATCGAACCGGGATTTAACAAAACACCCTCTTTTAAAGCGCGTTCAAATAGGATTTGCATCGGAACGTCGACAGTTAGCTGAACCCAAATGTAGAAACCCCCTGTTGGTACCGACCAACTGGCAATTCCAGCGAAATAAGCTTGGAGCAGCTGCACCGTGCTGTCCCGTCTCATCTTCAATTGCGCTCTGATCGTAACAAGATGCTCCTGATACAAGCCTCTTCCCAGCCACTCAGCAGCAGCCCATTGGGAGACAGAGCTCGAACCGTAGTCATTCTGCATTTTGATATCCGCTAATCGTTCGATGACGGGCTCAGGAGCAACCACCCAACCTATGCGAAGCCCTGGACTTAACGTCTTGGACAATGTCCCCAAATATAGGACTAGGGCGTGGGGATCCCTGGCTTTTAGAGGTAAAGGAGGCGGCTCATCAAACCAAAGCTCCCTGTACGCGTCATCCTCAATAATCGGGAGACCTTCGTCAGCGCAAGCGTTCATCAGTGCCTGGCGCCTCGCCTCGGGCATCAAAGTCCCTGTTGGATTTTGAAAAGTTGGAATCGTGTACAATAGTGAAGCGTTATAGCCCTTTTTGTAACGTCCAATCTGGTTCGTAAGCACGCCATCCTCATCCATAGGT
>NZ_JBFTQB010001260.1:0-1366 GCF_056398785.1 Paenibacillus sp. 01T422
GCCCAGGATCTGCATCAAGTTGTGACGGCATTCCGAATTTCCTGAAAAATAAAAAGGAACTCCCGACTTTTTCATTCGTTCGTGCGTCTTGTTATCGAGAAGGTTAGAACAACCATAGATGACAAAACCATTACGAATGAGGAGTGACGTGAAATGAGAAAAAATCCTTTTAACATGTTGAAACTGGGTGTGCTCGGATGTGCGATGATGGTTGGTGTAAGCGGAGCTGTACTAACGGCTGGGTCAGATTCAGCTTCAGCTGAGACGGTGACGGCTGTTCCGATCAGCGCGAAGGTCACACCGATTGCTATCCAAGCCGCAGCGGTTCAAGTTAAAGAGGAAGTGCTGACCTCTAAGACGGAAAATTTGAAAACAAATGTCAAAGTCCCTCAACTCACAGGGATGTTGGATGCGAAATATCAGGAACAATTGAACTATATTCTTATGTCCCATGCGAATGAAGATTTGGCGAACTGGGAAAAAGAGGCGGATGAAGCTGCAGCTGATGCCAAAACCAAAGGGTTTACTTATCGTCCATATGAACTCACCATTATTTATGAGTTGAAGTCGGATGGCACGAGTTCCCCGGCAGGGTTAGTCTCCCTGCAAATTACGACATACGGAGCCACTGGGGGAACGGGCATGCCGCGTGTAGACACCTACAATGTGTTAAATCGTGAAGAAGCCCAGCGCGTTACCCTGCAGGATGTGCTCGGCGACACCTACAAGGAGACCGTAGATGCTGGAGTCCGAGCGGCAATGGATGAACATCCGGAGAACTATTTTAAAGACGATTTTGAGGGCATCAGAGAGTCACAGGGCTTTTATGTAGAAAAAGGAGAAGCTGTCGTCGTATTCCCGAAATATGCGATTGCACCGGGCGTGATGGGGTCACCGGAATTCCGTTTTCCAATAGCTGCGGACTTGACCATTCCTGTTAAAACGGAGTCGGCTCCCAAAGTGGCCTTGGATTTGGCGGCAGGTGATAGCATCACGAGTGCAGAAGGCGTAACCTTTGTACCATTCCGCAAGGTAGCAGAAGGTCTTGGTTATGAAGTAACTTGGAATCAAGCTACTTATGCGGCAGAACTCCACAAGGGAGCGCAATGGACGAGTGTAACAGTGGGCAAAGACAGCTATTTTTATGCCAAAATGGCACCTTTCTCCCTGGGAGCAGCCCCAGTCATTCAGAATGATACCTTGTATGTGCCACTCAAGTTCGTTTCAGATATTCTAAAGGCTGAAGTAAAAACTGGTGATGCCGGCATTATACACCTTGAACAGTAACACATTCCTAAGAGTTTAATCACGAAGCCTCCAGTCCGCCCAAAATAATGGGTGAACTGGAGGCTTTTCCATATCACAT
>NZ_JBFTQB010001261.1:0-1366 GCF_056398785.1 Paenibacillus sp. 01T422
GACGAAATCCATCTCAGGAATTCTCATCAGCATGATAATCTTTCAACCGAACCAACCCAGACAAACGTATTCGAAGCAAAAATTACATGCCGATGAATTCCCATACTTCGTTGGTGGCAATGAACAAATAGTTTTGACTCTAGATGGTACAAAGGTTGCTCCTGCTATTTGCTATGAGTCTTTGCAGATAGAACATGCAGAACAAGCAAATAATCTGGGAGCAGACATTTATCTTGCAAGCGTAGCTAAGTCTCGAAATGGAGTTGGCAAAGCAATGAGCCATTACCCTCATATTGCAAATACATATTCAATGACGGTTTTGATGACGAATTGTATAGGGCTTTGTGACAATTTTGAAAGTGTTGGGCAAACTGCAGTATGGAATAATCATGGACATTTAGTTGGTCAGCTTAATGACACAAACGAAGGAATTATCATATATGATTTAACAACGAAATCACTCATTAAGAAACAATATTTAGATGTATCTGATTGCTAATCGACCAGGATAAATGGATGCTTAAGTTTAGATTGTTACTACCTCACAAGTTCATTACGCTCCCTCGGTATGATTTAATTTCCTCACGCAAGCTCGTCTATTCGCAGGATTTCATCCTTTAGATTTTAATGATGAATGAAAGATAGCGAGATATATTTGGATGTGTCGTTAAAAAGGCATGCGAGAACAGAGGTGGAGTTGAATCACCCAATTCATTCCAAATGAAATGCTGCACGTATTCTCCACGATTCCCTTAGCGATTTTCACTCCCATGTCTCGACGGGTCAATAGCCCTCTCATTCCTTCGTCACATCTATCTAAGGGGTGGAGGTCGGTCTTTCTAACGGAACAGGTCGGAGCCTTTTTGCGTAAGATTCGAGCTAGTTTTCCACACAGCTTCATGATAGACTTCATCTTTTTAAGCTTTTTCTCCTGAACATTGTAGTGGTGTAAGGCTTTAAATTCTTGGTTACTCATGACCATGCACATTGTAATTAAATAGAGAAAGTGACGCAGTCGTGGACGGCCTCGTTTACTGAGCTTCAGTTGTCCTTTCCATTTACCCGAGCTTGCTTCGGTCACATTGAGACCTGCGTGACGGAGTAGAGCATTCCCGTGCGCATAACCTCTAAGATCTCCAGCCTCTCCTAAAATACCAGCTAGAGCAATGGCACTTATGCCAGTAATGGCAAGGATTTTGCCTGAATAGGGGATACGTTCAACAACGTCYTTGGCTTCTTTTTCGATYCTCTGCAGTTGTTTAGTGGCTAARTCGTGCTCCTCAAGGAGCTGCTCTAGATGRAGTTTGTAAGCATGTGTTGCCTGCTTAGATCCAACAGTTTTCTTGGCAAGATCGATGAGTAGATG
>NZ_JBFTQB010001262.1:0-1357 GCF_056398785.1 Paenibacillus sp. 01T422
GAGATATGTCGGAGAATGTAACCCACACCGCAGTAGTGGAAGATTGCTTTAATCTAATGCTTGCATCGGAACGCATTTGCAACGCCTTCAAAGAGGCTGGCAGGGATCATATCCGATTTATCCAGTTCGGCAGTGTAACGCGGTCAGGAGATAAATTTACGGTCAACCTGCTGGATAAATACCGCTCGATCTGGCATACCCGCAATGAAAATGACCGACTCGGATACAAACTAGCGTTTGTACTCGGTTGGCTGTGCCATCGTGCAGCCGACCGGCAGATGAAGGTTGTTTTTCGTGAAGCAGAGCCAGAGTCACGTGAATTCCCTACAGATTGCAGCATTTATCATGACGCGTTTATTTTCCGCAAATTGTACGACGGCAACGGGAATACGCCGTTCCCTTACAGGACCGCTCATTTCGAGAAGCAATTAGAGAGCTTGTCAGCAGCAGCAGCCGTCGATGTCAACGGAGTTACCGATGTATACCGCTCTATCTGGCAGCAGTCACTGTTGAGACTTCAAACGTTCATTCCTCAAACGGAAGATCGGGACGGATGGTTGAGTAAGCTGCATGCCAAGCATCAGGAGCAGGTTATCCACCTGGACCGCTACGCCGAGGCGGTTGTCACACCACTTGCATCCAAAACTCAGCGATTTATTGTTGACACGAACTTTTACAATAGCGAAGATGCGATCTTGCGATTGTGCGAGGAGCTTCGCAAAGGTGAGAAACCATCGCAAGAGGAGATCGATGAAGCTTTCGAGGCGGAACCGACAAGCCATTACGCGCATGCTGTCCGTATGGGTTTTGGTTATCTGATAAGCGCCAGCAGCTATTTTACTGGAGCCATTGATGAAGAGATGCTCAAAGACCAACTCGACGTAGGCAAAAAAGGCAGAGATGGCCTAGCTGTGTAACGTCTCCCCGAAATTATGATGCACCGGCTCGTCCTATAAGGCGGTCCGGTGTAGTATAATTATGGCGTGCAACAAGAGAACAAGGCTGAGGGGGCGGATTATGTTCAGAATCAACCGGTACCTTACAAAGATGATTGTGTTCTCGATAGGGGTAAGCACGCTGCCTATCATCCTGCTGGGTCTGTTCTTTTATGTGAAAACGTCTAGTACGATTCAACAAAAGGTCAACGACGGTAACGTGTTGGTGCTTGAGCAGACGCGTCTACGGATCGAGCAGGTGCTAGGTGCGCTGGATTTGCAGATCGAACGACTTTCTGAGAGCATCTTTGTGACAGAGGCACTGGAAACTGGCATCACCCCGTCCCAATTTACACTTGTCCAAAATTTGCTCAGATCGATGTCCCAAGTGCAAACATTCGATGTTGGTGTCAGAGATGTTC
>NZ_JBFTQB010001263.1:0-1356 GCF_056398785.1 Paenibacillus sp. 01T422
AACCAGTATTGTCCGTCATCTACGGCCGTAAAAGCTCCTGAATCAAAAATAATCCCTTCGATTGTATTCGGAAATTCGCTTGAACTTAGACGATTCATGACAACGGCTGCAACCGCGACTTGTCCTTCGTAGGATTCACCGCGAGCCTCGCTATAGATCACTTTCGCCAGCATATCAAGATCCTCTTGATTTACCGAATACTTACGTAAGCTCTGCCATGTATTAGCACCAATAATTCCATCTATCGTTAAGCCATAATTGTATTGAAAATTACGCACAGCTGCGGCGGTAACTGGACCGTACACGCCATCTACCGGCTGTTGGTAATAGCCTAACACTTTAAGACGGAACTGAGCATCCCAGACATCTCCGTTTTGACTACCTGCTTGCACCGTAGTAGCCGCTGCGGCTGAAGCTGGTTGGCTCCATTCGCTTACTGAAATTCCTAGACCAATCGAAGCGATCAGCATGACTAGGACGAGCCTTTTTAATGAGTTCATCTTCATCTCCCCTTTCGCTGTTACCCATTATAGGTGGGGATGGAGGGGGGCTCAACCCGCAGTTATTACCAATGTAAGTCAATCACTTGTGGCTCTAAGGATACAGACGCCGCCCAAATTGCAAAAAATCCGAGAATGCCATAAGGCAATCTCGGATTTCGTAGTTGTGTGTGTATTGCTTTCTTGATGGTTATTTTAGTTTTTCTCAGCCAAGATTTGGCGAAGAACAGTTTGTAGAATACCGCCATTACGGTAGTAGTCTACATCAACCAAGCTATCCAAACGAACAAGTGCGTTGAACTCGAAAGTTGTACCATCTTCACGAGTTGCTGTCACTTTAACTGTCGATCCTGGTTGAACATCATTGCTCAGTCCAGTGATATCGAATGTTTCACGACCTGTGATACCAAGAGTTTTCCAGCTTGTTCCTTCAAGGAATTGAAGAGGAAGAACGCCCATACCAACCAGGTTGCTGCGGTGAATAYGCTCGAAGCTTTCAGCGATAACAGCTTTTACGCCAAGTAGGAATGTACCTTTCGCCGCCCAGTCACGGGAGCTTCCAGTTCCGTACTCTTTACCCGCGATAACAACGAGGTTTTGGCCTGCAGCTTGATACTTCATGGATGCATCGTAGATGGACTCAACTTCGCCAGTTGGCAGGTAAGTTGTTACGCCGCCTTCTGTTCCTGGTGCCACTTGGTTACGAATACGGATGTTCGCGAACGTTCCGCGCATCATGACTTCGTGGTTACCACGACGGGAACCGTAGGAGTTGAAGTCTTCTCTTTTTACACCATGGTTGATCAGGTATTGACCTCCAGGGCTGTCAACTTTGATGTTACCTGCAGGGGAGATG
>NZ_JBFTQB010001264.1:0-1355 GCF_056398785.1 Paenibacillus sp. 01T422
GTCATTATAGGCACAACAAAATACAAGGTAAATTTTACGATGGCTTGAAATAAATTTCAGCTTTTTCATATCATCCGATTGCAATGTTAGAATACTCTCAATTAAGTTAAGAATAGTGCTTTTACCGGTCCCTCGACCACCAATAATACAATTTAAATCTTTTGAAAATTCAACAATACACAGTTCGCTTGAATCCCCTTCTTGAGATTTTAGGAATCCGCTCCGACCAGGCTCCACAACCAACCCTTTGATAAATTTATCAACTTTATTCGGTTTATCGGTATAGATACTAATTTTATGATTATTAATGGCATTTTTAAGTGCCGCGAATGATATCACACTAAACTTAATCCAAGTATTTTTCTTACCTAATGTAGCAATCTCATGTGAATCGCTTTCATAAATAAATCCTATTTTACTTATCGTATCTTTGTTGTATTTAATAAGCCGTTGGATGACACTCTGCTTTGCGCTTAATGTTGTAATTCCAATTACTTTCATGTCTTTTCTTGCAAACAACGTCTTATTGTAACCTTCACTTCCTAATAACTTTGAAGAGTTGATATGTGCTAAATAACTAATTCCATCTAATTCCTTGGCTATTCTTTCGCTTATTAAATGGCTTGTGTAATACGTTCCGTCTACTTCGTTTATGATACATTCGTCAAGAAATTTCTGAACCTCTACATATTTTTTCTCATCAAAAATAGCTACAAGGTGATTTTTTTCTGAACAGGAAATTTCTACACCGAGAAATAAATGGATACGTTTTTGGTCCTTCCCTTTCAACCTCTCCTTAAAATAAAAATCTAATGCATGCTTTAATTTCGGAAAACCATTAATCGTATTATGGTCAGTTATGACAGCTACCTCAATCTTTGATCTATAAAGTTTGTGAGCAATTAGGCAGTATGAAAAAAACTCCTTAAATGAATCATAAGGCATTCCATCTTTGTTTAATTGTTTTAAGTAATCTTCAGAACTATAATCATCAATTAGTTCAGCTATTTTATCTGCCGCATCTTCGGAAATATATTGTTCATTAACACCAATCTGTATTATTTCGGTAATATCTATCTCATTATATTCGCGGTCTTCAATAAGCCTATAATCATGAGAAGCTGGAGTATGGAAATGCACTTCACATTTTTTAAGTTTCCCATATTTCCTACGGGATTTTTCAATGAGATCATATACTTTATTTAACCTTCGATTATCTTCCATATTTTATCTCCATTGGCTAAAGTTATGTTTCATTAATAATTATATTTGCTTTTCGACCTTAATAATAGAATTTTTTTTTAATGATAATATATACAACAAAAAAGATCATTTATCATAATGCCCCTTTATTA
>NZ_JBFTQB010001265.1:0-1355 GCF_056398785.1 Paenibacillus sp. 01T422
GTCTTGCATCGTCCAAATCGTAAAGGAGGCGAACGGGATTATGGCCGGTTTGAGCCCATTTTACAGGATCCATTTGTGCAAAAAGCTGCAAAGCATCATAGTTCCAACTGAACCATAGATTAATGGCTAGCTCGGACAAGCGCTCAATTGCAGGAGGCAATGTTTTGTCTACTCTGAGAACGGAGTTTTGCATACGGTATGTTCACTCCCTTTATGATCATGATTGTCATTATAATTGTAATTACCCATATTATCTTGTTCCACCAACCTTTTCATACACGAGTCTAAGTAAGGAATATGCAGCAAAGAGCCCCGCAATGACAGTAAAAGCAGCCAAGATAACGGTTCCGCTCACAGGAAGCAGGAGCCTGAGATAACTGAGAATGGGAGATGTTGGATCATATTGAGGCATGAAAACCGTTTTGGCGTCTCGGAAGACCTGCATAGGCTCCCAAATAACGAGCACAATAGCTGCGGAGAGCAGAGCATGGATGAAACGAGAGATCAAAAAAGGCATATAACGCAAGTTGGTATGACTCAAAAGGCTGACGATCTGCGCATGCACCGACATGCCACCCCATGACAATATGAACGCCCCGATAGCAACCTTGCTCGAAAGCGCCAATTCTGCAGGAGCATTGCCAGCAGCTTTCGCCCCAATTGTCACCTCGAATAGGCCATTCATGACGGCTTGTGACAACTGGGCAGGGAGTCCCGTGAAGCGCAAGAGGGAATCAATAAGCAGGTACATGGCATTCATGACCTTGGCTTCCGTTAAGACTTCCAATACAACGGAGAAGAAGACAACAAGTCCACCTACGACGAAAATTAAATTTAACGATTGAAGAATGGATTGGCTCAGGAGCGTACCAATGGGTCTTCCATCGGACAGGCGTGCATGATGCATGGATACAAAAGCGCGCTTCCATATCCAGCCCTGGCTGGCGCTCTTTTGCACGGTAGGCGTGCTTTTCCTGCCATGGAATCGCATCATAAGTCCAATTATGAGGGAGCCTCCGTAGTGAGCTACAGCCAGAATGATAGCCAATGAGGCGTCATGGAAGAAGCCTATTGAAACAGCGCCAATCAAGAAGATTGGGTCTGAGCTTGTTGTGAATGCAACGAGCCGTTCGCCTTCCTCACGGTTCACAAGCTTTTGTGTCCACAGTTGACCTGTCAATTTAGCACCGACAGGATAGCCCGCTGCGAAGCCCATAGCTACGACGAAGCCGCCAATGCCTGGGATACGGAATAGAGGGCGCATCATAGGATCAAGCAGTGTGCCGAAGAAATGAACGATGCCGAAGCCAAGCAAAATTTCGGAGATTACGAAGAAGGGAAAGAGTGCAGGAAAG
>NZ_JBFTQB010001266.1:0-1350 GCF_056398785.1 Paenibacillus sp. 01T422
GAGGTGTGAAGCTATCATTCCAAATCCCTTGCAGGTTGGATGGCAGACTTCCAGGGCGGGAACTGGCAATGGTCAAATAACGGCCATACTGAAAGTATAACTCAGCCAGCATCTTTCTATGCTCCGAGCTGCCCTCTACTACGGCTTTCATTAGCTCGTTCGTTGCCAACGGCTGCTCCTCGTGCGAAGCTGACAGGCTAAATTGAACCCGGTTAAACAACGTTTGGTAATCATTGATGTGCCTTTGTTTCAGCTCCGAATACGAGTAGGCTTCTGCTTTCTCAAGCTGCTGCAAGCAAGCCGCCTCGGGATCAGCCTCTCGGAAGGTACTGCTCGCAGCAAACAAAAGCGTCACTTCCGAAGCGCCTTCTACGGAAATAAAATCGCCAATCGTCTGAACAACGCCGTCCGATGCCTTGGCTTTAAGCACACCGCTGAAAGCAACACCGTCTTTGCCGCATTCTCCGTTCATAACGATGCTGTCCGAGGACCGTGCATAACTATCCCCTTCATAAGGGCGCCGATTCAAATTCACACAGAAAGTAAGACCACCAGGCTTGCTGCTAGTCATATGAATCGCCATCACTTGATCTGGATAACTTGCGAATATTTCCCTGGTATAAGTCGTATCGCCAACATTGAAGGCTACCCGAGCTATGCCTGTCTGCAAATCCAATTCACGAAGATAGGCATGTATGTCCTCTTTCAAATCAGTGAAAAACAGCTTCATTTCCCCAAGAGGCTGATACGGATTATAGTATTTAGGCGAGGAAAACATAGACATCCTAGCTAGATATGTCGCCTTCTCCACGTCCCCGTCAAAAAGCAGCTTACGAATGTGAGGGAGCTGTTGCAGCGCATCCGGGTTTTCCCCCTCTTTCGGACCGCCGTACCAGATGGAGTCTTCATTAAGCTGAATCTTCTCCTCCTTGACCTGGCCAAAAATCATTCCGCCTAAGCGGCCATTTCCTACCGGCAATGCTTCCGTCCACTGCTTAGCAGGCTCCCGATACCATAATTTGAGCTCCTTATTCTCCCCAGCTTTGTGAGTTCTCATAATGACTCCTTGTCAAAATAGTTTTTGTGGGCACGACAACACACGGTGCCTTGAATGCTTTCGAAGCGTCCGAAACGCTCCTTCCTTAAGTTTAGCTTAACAAAACCCAAACGCTATATGTTTTGCCTGATTACGATAAAATGTTGCTATATTATGATTTCACATGGAGGTGTCATCGTAAAAATATCCGATAAATTGGAAAAACGTCAGGAAATCCTCCTGACGTCTATCGAAATCTCCTGCTATAGTTCAGCTCAAAGGAAATGGAGTCCGCTATTTAGAGAAAAATGGGC
>NZ_JBFTQB010001267.1:0-1344 GCF_056398785.1 Paenibacillus sp. 01T422
ATGTAGATCGATGCATGGCCGAAATTCCAATGATTTTACCCCCACTGTCTGCAATTGATGCTAGCTCGATTTTCCATTTATTATAGCACATTCTATTGATGAAGAACCTAGCTCTCCAAATAGAAAAGACCTTCCCTTAACTTCCGGGATGGCCTGTCTTAATTATGTACTTAAGTTATTGCTTGATAAATCCTTCTTCTGCCATGTATTCTTCAACTTCTTCATATGTTTCGAACGCGCAGTCCAGATTACTGCCGGCATAGACATACCACTGATCTTCTTCAAAAGTAACGGAAAGAGCATGACCTTCTTCATCCGTCCACAGCTCTTCCTGTGACGTGACCGTCTTTGGTTGTGTTTGGATCGCAGTATTCGTTAATGACTGGATGGACTTCTGAATAATGTCACGAAGCTCTTCCGCGCTAAAATCACGAATATTGATTAACCCTTTGCTATCGGTTGCATACCCCTTCACATATTCCGCATAAACAAATCCGTTGCCGTTCGGGTGCAAGTGGTAAACAACAATCTTCTTATCATAGCTGCTTTCTTCATAATGAAAATTAATGCGTCCCAGAGAAACATCCTTACGATGTAACTCGGGAAATGATTCCACAACCGCTAACTTTTCTTCTAAACTGAGCATCTGTCAATTACTCCATCACTTGAATTTTAAATACGTTCTCCAATTTGCCTTCTGATCTTTTTTTCAGAGGAACTTTGATATCACGACCAAGTTCTTTGAAGAAGGTGTCAACATCACACTGTACATTGCTAAGAACAACCTTGAATGAACCGTCCTGGACAATGTTTTGATTGGCCTCTTCAGGAACGTTCACATCTACGGCATATTTCTTCGTCAACGTATTCATATATCGACTAAAAATTTCGATTAATTCCTCGTTGTTAAAATTCTCGATTACCAGCTTACCCTTGTTCGTAAAATTCAGATGAACATTCAATTTTTGTGCCCCTTTTCCATGAACCATTGATGTATTGTATAATTATAACACACTTTTATATATTCTAAGCCTTAACATTGAAAATAAACAATAGGGCGGAGTTCAACATGGCATTTGGCATAAAAAGAGATGAGCTTTATCGATGGAAAGACGCCGTCAGCCGCGGAGAAATCGCCTTTTTGACTCACTATTGGCTTGATGATCGATTTGCTGGCGTACGTACCGTAACTAAGGTCGGTTGCTCGGATTTGGAACGATTAACCAACTGGTGTGTGTCCCATGGTCTCAATCCGCAATACATTCACCATAGCCCCTCATATCCGCATTACGACTTATTTGGTCCTATCCAAAAGAAAATTTTGGAGCTTGAACAGCAATGGGA
>NZ_JBFTQB010001268.1:0-1343 GCF_056398785.1 Paenibacillus sp. 01T422
AGGGAAAGCCGGTATTGATTAATTTCTGGGGCACTTTTTGTCCGCCGTGCAAAGAAGAAATGCCTGCTCTGCAAAAGCAGTATGACAAATGGAGCAAAGAAGGCGTCGTTTTCTTAGAGGTAAACGTCGACAAGAATAAAGTGACCGTTCAAGGCTTCATGGATCAGTATAGCTTGAACATGCCTGTACTGCTGGATGCGAAGGAAGTTGTGCGCAAGCAATATGGCGTAATGGACTATCCGACGACCTTCTTTATTGGTGCAGACGGCAAAGTCGCCGTCAAAAAAATTGGGCAAATGACAGAAGCTTTTGTTGATGAAACGCTTACGAAGCTTGCCGTTAAGTCTTAATAAGATTGAATGCTTAGAGTTTTCAGGAGGTCATCATGTTCTACAACACCAAATGCGATTGTGGGCATCAGAACCCCACAGGAACTACGCTCTGTGAATCCTGCGGAAATCCGCTGATCGATACGGATGGCAGAGATATACTCGAAATGCGTTATGACGGTATGGCCCGCCGTTCGCAGAAATCAAACCCCTCTATTTTAGATAAAGTCTGGAATTTCTTCTCCTCGGTTAAAATAGCGGTATGGATAATTTTCGTCACCTTGCTGGCTTCTGCCGTTGGGACGATATATCCACAAGAAAACACGTTTTTGGATATGGATCCTGCGCAGTACTATTCGGAAACGTATGGAAAACTGGGAACGATTTATCACTTTCTCGGTCTCTCACATACATTTAACTCATGGTGGTTCATCACCTTGCTATTTATGATCGGAACGTCACTTGTTATCTGCAGTCTGGATCGAGTGTTGCCGCTCTACCGTGCTTTATCCAAGCAGCAAATCCGCAAGCATCTTAATTTCTTGACCCGGCAAAAGGTGACCCTGGTAACAGATTTGCCACAAGGGACAGATGAAACAGCGTGGACGGATAAGCTAGGCGTGCTTTTACGCAAGAAAAATTACCGCATACATAAGGATGGGACGGCACTTCTGGCCGAGAAATACCGTTTCAGCCGTTGGGGTCCTTACATTAACCACATTGGTCTTATTATTTTTCTGATCGGTGTCTTGATGAGAAGCATCCCTGGTTGGCACATGGATGAGTATATGGGCATTTTGGAAGGTGAAACCAAAGCAATTCCCCATTCATCTTATTTTATAAAAAACGAAAAATTCACGTTAGAGCTTTACGACGAAAAGGATTTACCTGAAAGCATAAAATCCAAGGGACAAGTCGTACCTAAGACATATGAAACTCAGGCTGTTCTATATCATTGTACTGCGAATTGCGATGATTCTACGAAAGAGCCAGTCTTGGAAGAAGTGCATAAAG
>NZ_JBFTQB010001269.1:0-1334 GCF_056398785.1 Paenibacillus sp. 01T422
ATGTGTACCTCTGTGCCAAACGCTGCTATTACGGCCTTTTTCAGTGGCTCCAACTCCTCCAGCAAACCAATATATGTGCTAATCAGCGTTCGCAAATGAGGCGGGCAGCTTAGCTCTTTCACTTCACTGAATCTAGGATCATTCGGTCGGCTTGCAGCAAATTGCAAATCCCCTGTTCTAGAAAGCTTTTCATGCAGAACCTTTTCCTGATCTTCATGGTCCAAACCAAATAAGAGAGGAACAAACCCTCTTGACTTTCCAATAGCTAAAATCACTTCTGTTCGTTCCCGGTCAAGAAAGTAACCGTCAATCACGCGTTTATGCACGGGGTCGAATAGCAAGGCCCCATTGTAAAGTACAAGCGGATAGCGCCAAGGAATTTGCGAAACAACAGCCATTGAGCTTTGATAACTCCTTGCTGTTGCGTAGCTGATAACCGTTCCAGCTTCTAGAGCTTCAGTGATTACACGAACACTGTAATCGGATAAGGTTGCATTTGATCGCAGCAAAGTACCATCTAAATCAGTCAAATAATAACCCCTGTTCATCAAACAACCTCCTCAAATGGATTCACTTGACACTTCACCCTATGAATTGATAACCTACTCGGCAAGAGGTGATGAATCGTGAAAGCTTTCAAACGCCACTGGTGGAAAGGTGGGCTTGCTCTTCTTATCATTCTGATGGGATTCATCTATTGGTATTTGAGACCCTACCAACCTAGTCAAATTGCCTTGTCAGCCATGCAGTCTAATGACGAGATCACGGTCAGTGATGAGAAGCAGGTTATACGTTTTGAACCCACAACACCCGTGCAACCCAGCATCATTTATTATCCTGGCGGTCTCGTGAAGCCAGAGAGTTATGCGACCTATGCCCAAGCATTTGCGCAAGCAGGTCATCGTGTTTATATCGTGAAAATGCCTCTGAATCTGGCCATTTTCGGCGGAGAACGTGCTCAGCCGATTATTGCCGCGAAACAACCTGATGAGACATTTCTGCTTGGCGGTCATTCCCTTGGCGGCGTGATGGCAGCTCGTTTTGCAGCTGCGCATGCCAGCGAATTAGAAGGCGTATTCTTCCTTGCTTCCTATCCAGATCCCAAAGGAAGCTTAATTTCGGCTAATTTGCCTGTGTTTTCCGTCGTTGGTTCTAATGATGGTGCCGTCAATATGGCTGCGCTAACAAAAGCAAAAAGTGATTTACCGAATACAGCTGAATATCATACGATCCGAGGGGGAAATCATTCGCAATTTGGCAGCTATGGTTTTCAAAAAGGGGATCATCCTGCAGACATTTCTGCGGAACAACAATTGGATGAGACCATCAAGCTG
>NZ_JBFTQB010001270.1:0-1333 GCF_056398785.1 Paenibacillus sp. 01T422
GCTCAGGGCATCTAAAACTTTCAGCATTTGGTGGTCGGCATTTTTTTGCAATTGATAATACAGCTTTCGATAAAATGGCTCATTGCCGATTGGCTGTAAGGCTTTCGGATAAGTATCCCTGTAGCTGGCTTGACAACCTGGCTTCGTATTTAATGATTCATTGATTGTTGGTGGAGGAGGGACATCTGGCATTGGATCAACATGGAAATGAAACATGTCTGGCAGATTGGCGCTCAGCATACCATACAGGGTAATATCATGCGGGTTTACGAAGGAAGCGACGAGTAGCCATGGCTCTACATCAGAGTTGGTACTTTTTTGGTGATCCAGTGCTTCAATCAACTTCACAGTCTCTGCGCCATATGTGACATCCCTGCCGCTCATGCCTGTCGCTGACGATGAAGCGGAGTTATGCGGATTGCGGCCATGTGGTTCAGGTCCGATCCAAGAGGAAAAACCGAAGGCGTTCAGCGGATCTGCCGACAAATATAGCTGTTCCCGCGTTGGATCTGGCACGCCTGTTGCAGGATCGTAGCTAGGCATATCATTATGCGTTCCTGGTACCAAAATATCCTCATATGAGATATGCCATTTGCCTTTGTAATAGGTCTGGTAGCCTGCTTCGCGAAAGTAATTGCCCATCGTAGGCACCGTATTCGGTGGCAACCAGAACATATCGGAATCGAAAGCATCCTTCGCGATGCCATTCGTCTGTGAAACTCCATGGAGTGAGGGGTAATGGCCAGTAAACATCGTAGTCCGACTCGGACAGCAGGCAGCGCTGCCGATATAATGACGGCTAAGTTCCATGCTATTCATGCGCAACCGTTCGTGGGCAGGGAGATTTGTGACTCGCCAAGCGCTAATTTCTGGACTTTCATAGACAGGAGGAAACCGCTCCTCATCGACAACAATCAGGAGAAAGTTCGGCTTTTTAATCATACAGACACCCCCAAAATTACCAGTTCTAAACCTAGTTGTATGCGGGGAAGGCGTTCACCATGCTCAATACGACAGGGATGTTTGTTCCAACCGACGGATTTATTTAGGGGAATAGTTTATTGACTTTAGGGAAATATTGGTTTATTCTATTGTTGACTGATCAAGTCAATCAAAAAATAATCGTTGAGGTGAATCATATGAATTCTATTCAAAAAACAGGCAAGGCTATCGTGATCGGCGGCAGTATGACAGGTTTAATGACGGCAAGGGTCCTCTCGTCGTATTATGAAGAGGTACTGCTTATCGATAAGGATGAGTTTCCACAGCATCCCGCAGATCGGAATGGCGCTCCGCACGGTTTCCACCCCCATAGGTTCACACAGCGTGGTAA
>NZ_JBFTQB010001271.1:0-1330 GCF_056398785.1 Paenibacillus sp. 01T422
AGTTAAGACAATGCTTTGTCCATTAAAGATGATTTTATTCTTCATACTAGCAATCCCCTCACAATCAAAATCCGGATTAGATCATGTGCGCATAATCGACTATATGTATGCGCTCTCATTTCATTGTATTTCCTTTCCATCGCCTAAGTCAACGATAGAAAAGAACCAATTTTTGTCCGTAATCTACGAGGGTTTTCAAATCTATTAAGATTCCTGATCTACTGAGATTCTTCAACTGGCTTGAATCGATTTTTCCCGAAAAAGAAATAAAATAAGTAGGAAATCACCATGTAGACTACTGCTGTGATGCAGAAAGCATAGGCATAGCCGTAGTAGGGGCCATGGCGGAATACCAGGCCTGTACTTATCGGAGCTGCCAGAAACCATCCCAAGTTAAAAACCGCTTCTCCGGAAGAGGAAGCTAGCCCGCGCAGGGAGCGGTCGACGTAGCTCATTTTGACCGAGTTGTAAAAAGGATTCGCCGCGTTCATCAATGCCTGACGGAACAAATAACCGCCGGAGGATAAATAGAAATTAGCTGAGAAGGCAGTCAGAAGGAGGAATGGAATCGAACAGAGCTGCAAGTACACAACGGATCTAACCTCCCCAAATCTCTTCACAATCATGGGGCCAATGAGAAAGGCAATCGCAGTTGCTCCTTGACCTAACGCGACAACAATGCCGATCGCAGACTTCGAAGCTTCAAAGCGATCCTCGAAATACACATTTAAATACGGGACAATCATGCCCCCACCGATAGCTGAAAGCAAGCCGAGCAGGCAGAAAATACCGATGACTTGAAGGGAGGATTTGTGTGAGCGCCACGATTGCTTCCAATTGAGCGATTCCCTCTGCGGCTGGATTTCCTGTTCGCTTTTTTCGAATAAAGCCACAGGAATGATACCAAGCGCAGCGAAAACAACGCCAATTAATAAAGTGAAACGCAAACTTAGAATTTCCTCAAGCCCAATGACGAATTGAAAAAAGTCACACAGTAGGCCTCCGAGCGCAATACCCACAACATTGGCAATCATCACAAGCGCCATATTGAAGCTGAATAGATGCACACGCTGTTGAGGAGTGGAGTTGTTAGCCATAAAAGGCAGAATAGTCGCCGAGACGACGGCAAGCGCCATGCCTCCGAAGAAAGAGGAAACAAGCATGCCACCTTCAGCCTCGAATAAAGAGCGAACAGTCAATGCGACAATTGTAAAAACAAGACCAAACGTAATGACGCGTTTCGGTCCGAATCGGTCATTCATAATACCAGCGGGAATAAGAATGATGGCTGCGGCCAGTGAAGTCATGCCAACGATGCTGCCGACAGTCG
>NZ_JBFTQB010001272.1:0-1325 GCF_056398785.1 Paenibacillus sp. 01T422
GAGTAAGTTACTGAGATGCGGTCTGCGTCTCCCAGAATTTCTTCGGTTGTCAGAATGATGTGCTTGTCCTGTACAAGCTCAATCGGTTCTTCTTTCAATTTACCGGTACGAATTTCCGGTCCTTTGGTGTCAAGCAAGATAGCTGCTACTTTGCCAGTCTCAGCGGATGCAGCGCGAAGGTTGCGGATACGTGCGCCGTGCTCTTCAAAATCTCCGTGGGAGAAGTTAAGACGGGCAACATTCATTCCCGCTAACAAGAGTTTTTTCAAGTTTTCTTGTGATTCGCTTGCTGGTCCAATGGTACAGACAATTTTCGTTTTACGCATGGTTTCCCTCCTGAGTGAATGTGAACCGACCTATGTCTCTAAATTTACGGTAACGGTCCTCTAACAGCTGCTGTTCGGTCAAGCTTAGCAAAGGCTGAAGCTGTTCCCAGATCGCTGTTTTGATAAATTCTGCTTGTGCAGCCAGATCACGGTGTGCGCCGCCTTTTGGCTCTGGGATGATGCCGTCAATGACGTTCAGATCCTTGATGTGATCTGCCGTAATTTTCATTGCTTCTGCCGCATGTAAAGCTTTGGAAGCATCTTTATATAAGATGGAAGCCGCGCCTTCCGGACTAATAACCGAATAGATCGCATTTTCCAACATCAACACCTTATTGCCAACTCCTAATGCCAACGCGCCGCCGCTGCCGCCTTCACCGATAACAATACAGATGATTGGCACGCGAAAAGAGGCCATTTCCAGCAAATTTCTGGCAATCRCTTCTCCTTGACCACGCTCTTCAGCAGCATTCCCTGGGAATGCGCCCTTCGTATCAATAAATGTAATGATTGGACGATTAAACTTGTTCGCTTGACGCATCATGCGCAGCGCTTTACGGAAACCTTCCGGGTGCGGACAACCGAAGTTACGAGCAATATTATCCTTCGTATCTTTCCCTTTTTGGTGCCCAACAACGGTAACTGGAATGCCGTTAAATTTGGCTAGTCCACCTACAATGGCAAGGTCATCTCCATACAAGCGATCTCCATGAAACTCTATGAAATCAGTAAAAATAGATAAAATATAATCAATCGTCGTCGGCCTTTGCGGATGACGAGCTAATTGCATTTTCTCCGCAGAAGACATACTTGCATAAAGTTCATCCTCAAGCTCTGCGTATCTTTCTTCCAAACGGCGAATTTCTTCTGAAAAGTCAATTTGCTTCTCTGCACCAAATTTGCGCAGTTCTGCAATTTTGCTCTTTAGTTCCGCCAGCGGCTGTTCAAACGGCATTTCACCCGCCATAAGTCGCCTCCCCCTTCACTCCGTGCATGTCC
>NZ_JBFTQB010001273.1:0-1322 GCF_056398785.1 Paenibacillus sp. 01T422
CCAGTTCCGACAGGGATCAGCCCAACGAAATTTACCTAAGGTAAATTTCGTTGCAGAACCTCGCCGCGCGATTACCACATCGCTATCTTGACCACTTTCTCACTCTCATTCGTTCGCCTGAATCAATTCTTTGATCCCAGTTCCGACAGGGATCAGCCCAACGAAATTTACCTAAGGTAAATTTCGTTGCAGAACCTCGCCGCGCGATTACCACATCGCTATCTTGACCACTTTCTCACTCTCATTCGTTCGCCTGAATCAATTCTTTGATCGTCTGGAGCGATACACCCGTCTCATGGTAAACCTCAATCAGCGTGGCACCCGGATGGCTGCGAACAAAGTCTTTGACCTTATGCGTCTCGATCAAAAGCAGCTGCGCACATGGTTTACATCGTTTTTCAAATTTCGCTATGAAAACTTTTCCGCATGCCTCACAGTTGCTAAGTGACATTTTCTCTACACCTTCCAGAGCCAAATCTTACCAGGCTATTTCTAATTAGAAATACCTTCGAAACGATGTGCTTTTTTTAGGGGGTAGCTCGGCAACAAAACGAGAAATTAAATGTGGATCTCGATTTGATCTCCTGGTTTAATTTCGCCGGGACGTTCAACATAAGCAACGATTCCTCTACTTTTCTGTGCTTGTAGGATGAAATGTTTCGTTAGACTTTTGTCGTCATACTGTTCCGCGATCACTCTGCCAGGTCCCGCACAGGGCTCATTCTCCCCCTCACATACTAACCCGCCGCCACTTGAAAGCATCATGCGAATGCCCATGGGAAGTTTGGTTAATTCAGGTGCACCACTCACGAGAATGTTCGCTCCCAACCACTCAGGTCGAATGGTTTCTACACCTAACCTGTCTGCGATTCCTTGAAGCTCCTCGACAGATACAAGGCTAAGCTGACGACGATTCATGATCTCCGTCCCTCTCTTATACATGGGCTGTCTCGAATCCGCCTTGGCAAATACCCCAAAATGCCTGTCGCCTTCAATTCCGCCAAACTTTAATTCTACACCGTCTATTTCTCTCGTCACAAATGTAGCTGGATTATCCGCAATAAGCACAGCTTCAACTTTTATGATCATCGTCATTTATGCCTACCCGCCTTGTCCAAAATTTCGCACCATACTTAACACTATGCATTTCCAGCGTTTGTTGTTAATTATACTTCGACATTGTGCAGCCTAATGTTTTCCTGCCAACTCCGGCCACATTACCCCGTTTTCCCATCCCAGTACGAAAGCTTCCCATCTGCGTTCCTCCGGAAAAACATCAACATCGCCAAAATATTTCGCAATGGCCACATGCTGAGTCGCAT
>NZ_JBFTQB010001274.1:0-1322 GCF_056398785.1 Paenibacillus sp. 01T422
AAATTTCAGTGACCATACAATCATCATCTGCCAGAACTACTGTTAGCATCGTTATCCTCCGAAGTGTAATTCTTAGGAATCAGAACTTCGACCGTGATTCCTTCGGTCCCATTTCGAGTGTACCTAATCCCATAACATTCTCCGAAAGTGCTTTGGAGCCGTCGATGGACATTGCGAATAGCGAATGAATTTTCTCTGGACTCTGTTGATTCTAGCAACTGATTAAGCTTGTCTACATCGGCGCCGATGCCATTATCCGAAATGAGAATGACAATTTTGTCATCCACTTGCTTAGCGGTTATCGTAATCTCCAATTCACTTTTTTCAGGATGAAAACCGTGAATGATCGAATTCTCAACGAGAGGTTGAATGACTAATTTCACGATTCTACTTCTCCGGAGTTCGCGTGGGATATCAATACCATAACGCAGCTTCGAACCGAACCACATGGATTGGATTTCTAAATAACTGTGGGTGTGGTTGATTTCTTCTTCAAGTGTGATGACTGAACGCCCTTTGCTTAGCGAGTAGCGATAGAAATTAGCAAGCGATCTGATCATATCGCTAATGACCGGCGCTTTGTATTTGATCGCATACATATTAATCGAATCCAACGTATTGTATAAAAAATGCGGATTGATCTGCGCTTGCAGAAATCGGAGCTGCGCATCCTTGGCAAGCAGTTCAGCGTTCTGCTTTTTCAAATCGCTAATGGTTAACTTCTCGATTAAATCTTTGATCTGACCGATCATTTGCTTATACTGCCTGATGAGATAACCGAATTCATCTTTTTTATTATATTTAAGGTTAATATCAAAATTATTCCCTTTTACCGTGCGCATAGAGGCAACCAACTTCGTAATCGGACTGGAGATATAACGTGAGAGAAAAAATGCTGCTAGAAGCGCCGTAGTCATACAAATAATGAGGATAAGCACAACAATACGCGTCAATCGGATCTGATCCGAATTAATTTCTCTTAAATTCGTTATATTCAAAATTCTCCAGTCGATATTATCCATAAGTTTGGAGGATACAAGCACTTTGCCTCCAGCTGAATCCATAATTTGTGAATTACCAGCATTCAAATTTAGCTTCTGAATAAAGCTTTCTTCGACATTGGATAGAGGATCGCTGCTCAAAATCACTTGGTTGTTGTGATCCAAAATACATATTTTGCTCTCCGGAGAGGGCTTGTAGTTGGCTAACACACTGTTTATGGATTTATTCTCCAGCTCAATCTTGACTAAGGCCGCATATTCATATTTATCCGCATTCTTTAAACTGAATATCCGTCGTGCCACTATGATATGATCGTGATC
>NZ_JBFTQB010001275.1:0-1320 GCF_056398785.1 Paenibacillus sp. 01T422
GCGTTGTAGGTTGGGGCGTCGGCGGTATCGAAGCTGAAGCTGGGATGCTTGGACAACCCCTTTACTTCGTAGCTCCAGACGTAGTTGGTTTCAAATTGACTGGCCACTTGGCAGAAGGCGCTACAGCGACTGACTTGGCTTTGACAGTAACCCAAATTTTGCGTAAAAAAGGCGTTGTTGGTAAATTCGTTGAGTTCTTCGGTCCTGGTCTGAGCAACATTTCCTTGGCTGACCGCGCAACGGTAGCGAACATGGCTCCTGAGTATGGCGCAACAATCGGTTTCTTCCCGGTAGATAACGAAACATTGAACTACTTAAGAGCAACTGGCCGTGAAGAAGATCAAATCGCACTCGTAGAAGCTTACTACAAAGCACAAGGCATGTTCCGTACTGACTCCACACCAGATCCAGCATTTACAGATGTTCTTGAACTTGACCTTGGCTCCGTAGTAYCGAGCTTGGCTGGTCCGAAACGTCCGCAAGACCGTGTTGAGCTTACGAATATGAAAGAGTCCTTCAACTCCATCATCCGTACGCCAATCGACAAAGGTGGATATGGGCTGACGGAAGAGAAAATCAACGAAGAAGTTGATGTCGTCTACCCAGGCGGCGAGACGGTTAAAATGGGAACTGGTGCCGTTGTAATCGCAGCGATCACTTCCTGTACGAACACATCCAACCCAAGCGTTATGCTAGGTGCGGGTCTTGTGGCTAAGAAAGCCGTTGCTCGTGGCTTGAGAAAACCGGCATTCGTGAAGAGCTCCTTGACACCAGGTTCCCTGGTTGTTACTGAGTACCTCAAGAAAGCAGGCTTGCTTGAGTCCCTAGAAGCACTTGGTTTCCACGTGGCAGGTTACGGCTGTGCAACTTGTATCGGTAACTCCGGTCCGCTTCCTGATGAAGTGAGCAAAGCTGTTGCTGACAACGATATGACGGTAGCTGCTGTTATCTCCGGTAACCGTAACTTTGAAGGCCGTGTTCATGCTCAAGTAAAAGCTAACTACCTTGGATCACCTCCACTTGTTGTTGCTTATGCTCTTGCAGGTACAGTAAACATTGATTTGGCTAACGATCCAATCGGTTACGACCAAAGCAATCAACCTGTCTACCTCAAAGACATCTGGCCTACAAACCAAGAGATTCAAGAAGCTCTTGGCATTGCAATGAGCCCTGATATGTTCCGCGACAAATACAGCAACGTATTCCGTGCGAATGAGCGCTTCAATGAAATCGCGATTCCAGAAGGCGATCTGTACGAATTCGACACGAATTCCACATACATTCAAGAGCCTCCATTCTTCACTGACTTGGGTACAGTTC
>NZ_JBFTQB010001276.1:0-1311 GCF_056398785.1 Paenibacillus sp. 01T422
ATACGGAGCTATTCCGGCACTGGTTGATACCTGAGAGTGCGAATTATTATCATGCTTATCTGGTACATTTTGTTTCATTCTTTTTGATCGGAATTGTCATTGATATGGCTATCCATTTACTCAGGCRCCAAAAAAGTAGTTAAACTAAAAGGCTGCAGTGAAACGAAAGCTCGAATAACAACCCACGAATATGTTAAAAATAAATTTGGTGGAACTATACACTAATCGTGTACAAGGATGGAATTCGAGAGATGAGTAAAAAGAATAAAAAAACCATAGACAATTTTGATGAGGCCTCCATCATTCAAGGCTTTGATATTGAGCTTAGTGAAACAAATACACTGCGTATAGACAGATTGGTTGACGATTATGAAAAAAGCATTCTGAATCGAGTAGATGAAGAGTATTCGGAAAATACAACCATTTCGGATCGGCTTGCCGATAGCATTGCCAAGTTCGGTGGAAGCTGGGTTTTCATCGGTTGTTTTGGTGCATTGCTAGTCGCATGGATGATATGGAATACGCTTCCTTTCATCAGGCCGCTTCACTTTGACGAACCTCCATTTATTCTTCTGAACCTGTGCTTATCTTTTCTTGCAGCCTTTCAAGCACCAATCATTATGATGAGCCAAAATCGACAAAATGCCAGAGATAAACACGAGTCAGTCATCGATTTCGCTATTAATTATAAAGCAGAACAAGAAATTGATGATATTCAGAAGCACCTACACCGTATTGAAGCTGATGATTTACATACTTTAGAACAGTTTAACGGCGAGTTGTTGCAGATTAAAAAAATTCTTGTTTCAATCGAATCTAGACTTTCTAGTCTTGATAGGAAGGAAGAAGAATGAAACTGCACCAATAGGAGGAATTTTTTGAATTTTTATTCATTATAATGTATAATTATTCTCTGTTAAAACAACGGGGGAGGGGCTTATTATAATGAAAATAAGTAAGCACAGTGCGGAACATTATTTTTGGGGAGATCAATGTGACGGTTGGCATTTAGTGAAAAAGAATGATTTAAGCGTAATTCATGAAAGGATGCCAACAAATACATCAGAAGTAAAACATTATCACCAGCAATCCCGTCAATTCTTCTTCGTGCTGTCGGGTACTGCAACCATTGAAATTGAAGGGAAAGAAATTGTCCTTAATCCGCAAGAAGGAGTCGAAGTTCCTCCATTAATACCTCATCAAATGTTTAATAAATCAAATGAGGAAGTCGAATTTCTAGTCATTTCGCAACCTATAAGTAAGGGCGATCGGGTAGTCGTCGATTAAGTTTAGTTTAAATCATTTTTCCAC
>NZ_JBFTQB010001277.1:0-1311 GCF_056398785.1 Paenibacillus sp. 01T422
GTAAGTTGAAAGATGTAATCAAATTGAAATATTATTTTCATTCTGTCTTAATGAATTAAGCCTATACTAAGAGTCAAGACCCCCTTTAAAATATATAACTTAGACTCACGGCCCGTTGCTGTGGGTCTCTTTTTTTATTCACCTAATGGACAGTTGAATGTTAATTCCGGTGAACCGTATTATAAAAAATGGTAAAACGGCTCTTCATTGCGTCTGCGTCAATTGAACAAAGTATCTCAAAGAAAAAGACCATCCGTATTGGATAGTCCTAAAAGATAATGGGTTTGTAAAAGCTATTTTTTGGGTGATTTATTACAATCCAAGCAGTTAGATCAAGTTTTTCGTTGACTGATACATCTTTTCGGTATACACGTCGATATCGTCTCGAGACATGCGCAAGCGGGCTACAGAAGTACCATACCCGATTTCTTTGCTGTCCCCAGCCAATTCGTTGAAAATGGCATCCGCGAAGGCATCCAACGGTTCTCCTTGCGGATGCAATCCTGCCCCCCCTGAATCCGTTACTACCGCTGGAGGAGCAACTTCGACAACTTCGACAGACGTCTCGGATAGCTGGTGTCTTAAGCTTACGGTGTACGAATGAAGCGCCGCCTTGGTCGCCGAATACATTGGTGCAATCGCAAATGGTGTAAAGGCCAGTCCGGATGTGACGTTAATGATTGCCGCCGAATCCTTGGTGGAAAAATAAGGAGCGAACAGCATGGTCAAGTGGAAAGGGGCTTCAAGATTGGTCGAGATTTCTTTCCTGAAATAACCCCAATTGTCTCTGGCATCTGTCTGAAGCACATTAAAACGATGTTGAATGCCAGCATTATTGACTAGCACGTTCACTTCCGGATAGTTCGCCGTTACCCAATCAAATAGTGCTAGGCGATCAGATACCTCTTCCAAATTACATACGCGAGTGATAAGACCCGGAACTTTGTCTTTCGCATCTTGAAGGACATTTTCACGCCGGCCGCATACAATCACTGTATTGCCGTTTTTAATAAATCGTTCTGCCAAAGCTAGTCCTATTCCAGTGCCTCCACCTGTAATCAATAGAGTATTTCCGGAAAGCTTCATGGTCGTTCCTCCTCAATCTGTTTGATATAGCGTTCAATTTTTTCATCGATTGCCGGCAAATATTCGGTCAACAATGCAATCTCATCTAGTATTCTTTGTTTGTGCTCCTTCATCATGTCAAGCCGATGTTTAAGGGTGGCATCTCCTTCTACAATCCATTCCATATACTGCCTGATGCTTTTTATGGGCATATGCGTGTTTTTGAAGCAGACGACAGCTTGAAGA
>NZ_JBFTQB010001278.1:0-1749 GCF_056398785.1 Paenibacillus sp. 01T422
TCCACACACTGGAAAACGTATTTCTGCTGAGCAGCGCATTCTTGAAATCATTGAAATGGCAAAGTTGGCTGAGCAAGCGGGCGTTGATTTTTTTAGCGTTGGTGAAAGTCACCAAGATTATTTCGTAACCCAAGCGCATTCGATTGTACTGTCCGCCATTGCCCAAGCAACGGATAAAATAAAAATCGGAAGCTCCTCTACGATTATAAGCACATCGGATCCCGTGCGGGTGTACGAGGACTTCGCCACGATCGATTTGATTTCCAAAGGACGCATAGAAATAATTGCCGGCCGCGCATCTCGCGTTGGCTTATTTGATTTATTAGGCTTCAATCTTAAAAATTATGAGGAATTATTTGAAGAAAAATTCGACTTATTAACCAAAATAAACAATGAAGAAGTCATTACTTGGGAAGGGCAATTCCGAGAGCCATTGAATAATGCCAGGGTGATTCCCAGACCTCTTAATGGATGGCTGCCGATTTGGCGCGCTGTTGGCGGAACGCCTGCGAGCGCAATAAAGGCGGGCTACGCCGGTGTTCCTATGACGACGGCAATGCTGGCTGGCCCTGCTAGCGTATTTAAGAATACGATCGAGGCTTTCCGGGAGTCGGCCAAAGCGAATGGCTTCGATCCCGCCATGCTTCCAGTAGGTACCACTGGCCTTTTCTATTCAGCCGATACGACTCAACAAGCGCTCCAGGAATATTATCCCCATCTTAATGAAGGAATAAAGCTGACGAATGGACAAGGCTTCTCTAAGCAGTTGTTTGCACAAGGCACAGATGCCCGCAATGTATTAAATATCGGCAGTCCGCAGTTAATTATTGAAAAAATTCTGTATCAGCACGAACAATTAGGCCATCAGCGTTATATAAGGTAGTATCCATGCTCATTACCGCAGGTTCGTCCAGACATTTTTTAGTTGCGGAATACCACTTGAAGCCGATTTTGGCTTATATGAAAGCACAAATCGTTCAAACTTATGTATTCATTGAAGAAAAAGATTTCCATCTCAAAGAAATTAAGAATGACGATGTCCTTTTTCGAGTTGAACGTTTGGTTGAGGATACTGTATTGTTAACAGAAACTTATTCCAATCTTCGGGAAAGGAAAGAAGCGGCATATGGTTTTTAAGAAACAATGAAAAAACTGCTTCTCAGTAGATCATCTACCATCTACTAAGAAACAGCTTTTTCAGTTTGCTTTTATCTATTTAATTCCAATGCTCTTAGAATGACGGTAATCGCTTCGGCGCGGGTCGTGTTCTCCTGCAGTCGCAAGTGCCGAATGAGCCCAGTCGGAGACAGATGAGCTATCCGAAAAATCGATGTTCATGTTAATCGGATCAATCTGAGCAGCTCGAATTACGATGGCTGCCATTTGCTCCCTTGTAATTAAATCATCAGGACCAAAAGACTGTTCACTATAGCCGTTAACAACACCAAGTGCTGCGGCAATGGAAATCCCACTTGTAGATAACGGTCGTCACATCCAAAGCTCCGGCAATCGCCATAAACACACCCCGAGTTGAATCCGTATGAAGCAGCAGTTCTACTCCTTTTACGAATAAAGGACTGAGGAACTGGCAGGCATAGACACAAGCAAGCATCAGTGAAATTGCGGATGTTAAGCTAAGTTTCGGCACAACTTCCGCCGTTTTGATGAAAGACAGTGGGAACAACATACCCTCTGCTAAGCCGATCATGAATACCGCAAGCGCTACAGTCCACACCGTGTGTGCAGAAC
>NZ_JBFTQB010001280.1:0-1302 GCF_056398785.1 Paenibacillus sp. 01T422
CGGCGTATTCATATCCTCAACAAAGATTTGAATGTGATTGCCTATCGCGACCACTTTCATATGACCGCTTGAATAAGGATACGGTACTTTCTGTAACTCCTTATATTCATTGCCGCCTGCCCCGGTTACCCTGGAAAGCATAAGCGTCTTGTCTACTCGCAAAGCAGCGAAGTAACCATTATAGCCATCCGGCACGTTACCTGTCGGCGTTGTGACCCGGAACAGAAGCCCCGATTGATCATCATTGATGCCAGCAACCTGGAGATCCGCTTCATAAACCAAATCTTTAAAGCTTGTGCTTTCAACTACCGTCTTTAAACCAGGTGCGCCAGTCGATTTATACTGATTGGCTGCATTGACGGTCCAAGTCCCTCTGTTCCCCGCATCCGCTGACCCATAGGTTGTCCAGCCATCTGCATTGCCATCGTTAAAATCCTCTCTAAATACCGGCAACGGATCTCCTGCTGCCGCCGAAACCGAAGCAACAGGCAGATACGCAGCAGCCATGCACAAGAGCAGCATGTACGCCCATACTTGTCTAATCTGTTTGTGTTGAAAAGCAAATACTCTGTTCAAACGAAATCCTCCCCCTTAAATCACCTATGTAACCAAGCTGTGGTTCTCTTAATAATGAAGGATGTAAAAGTTTTTGTATTTAGATTATTTGGCATTCCTTTATACTTTTCAGACAAGAAATCGATCTAGCGAATTAGCGGAACTCCAGCAAAGCTGTTGCAAAGGGAACTGGAGTCCTCTATTTAGAGCAGATCGAGCTGTTTCCTTATTTAAGTGGAACTACAAGCTCTTATTTGTCCTCCATATAGCGTTTATCAGAGAAATCGGTCAAATAGCGGCTCGTAGTTCCCTTTGCATGTGGAAATCATGGCTTTCCAGGGAAATAACGGACTATAGTTCCGCGAAAGCCACTCATCCTATAAAAAGACGTTCTGGACTGATCCACTAAGTGATCCGTCCAGAACGTCCAATCTTACGTCTATTGCAGAATTTTTTGCGCCATGATAGCTAAGTCTTGAATGTCAATTTTATTATCGTTATACAAATCTAAGTGTTTGTACTTCTCCCAGTCAGCATCCGCAGAAGACTTCCCATAAGCTGCTGCTAATATGCCTAGATCCGCGATGGAATATTTGCCGTCTCCATTCGCATCTCCAGGGCTGGCAGGTATGACTGCATTTAAGAAGCTGTTCAAAGCCTCGCTTAATGTCACGATTGCTTGCTCAACTTCACCTTGTGTCGATGAAACATTATCAGCCACTGCTTTCGCTTGACTAATCGTTGACC
>NZ_JBFTQB010001281.1:0-1302 GCF_056398785.1 Paenibacillus sp. 01T422
CTACTATTGCACTTAGCAAACCAAAAATCACTTGATCCTTATTAGTGACTGGAGAGGTTGGTGGATCTGTCAACATAAATAGAGCAAAGAATAATGAAGCGTTTATAAAAGGAGGGCGAAACGCATCGGCAGCTTCACCGACATGCATGAACCCTATTAAAAGCAATAACAAAAAATAAGTACATAAAAATGCAAACACTTGTGGGAATTTGTTCACGCGATTGGTAACAACGTAACCGCCCACTAAAAGGAATCCAATTGTCCACACTGGAAGATCTCCAAATGCGCCCCACCAGCTCTGTCCAGTCTGAAAAAAAAGAATAGATAAAAGTAGGCCGAAGGCGGCTGGGTTAAATACCGGTTTTTTCTTAAAAACAATAAGGTGCTTAGATAAAATAGCCATGATTACAGTAATAGCTACAAAATACCATGAGGTTGTAGTGCTTAAAATTAAGCCTATAATGATCCCTGTTATAACAGCACCATCTGCTAGCCATTTTTTTCTTTTCCCTATCAAAAAACAGATCCAATCCATCCCTATTGCTGTAACCAGAGCAATTATGACATTATACATTCCTTTTATATCTGAAGATAATAGCTCAGCTATAATCAGAAAAGCTACCAAGCAGATAATAACATAACTCTTTGGTTTTTTATGCCATGGATGAGCAGACATTTATATCCCTCCAACTCTTTCCACATGTAACTTAGATGTAATCAAAATCCCCTTCAATCCCATTTCAATCATCATTTTTTTCCCTTGGTCCAACCCATATAAACATATGACCGTTGAGAAGACGTCTGCCAACATAGCGTACGGAGCCACAATACTGCAGCTAAGCAACTCATGCGGCGATTGCTTGCTATTCGGGTAAATAATATGATGAATATCTGCGCTGACTTTGCTTTTGCGCTCGTAGCCGCCAGATGTACATACTGCTGCATTGGATACTTCAATGGTGTCTATCATATGATCCTTGTGTACTGGATGCTGAATTCCAATTCGCCAGGCTTGGCCCACCTCATCTACCCCACCAGCAAAAAGGTCCCCACCTGCATTAATAACGAAGCCCTGAAAACGAATCAGCGCCTGAGTGGCGATGTCGATAGCAAATCCTTTCGCAACCGCGCCTAAATCAATTACCATAGGTTTAAGTAAATACATCGTGCTATCTTGCTCTCGTAAGACGATATCTCGATAGGTAGCGTTATCTGAAGCTGGATTCGAGCTGATTTCTCCAGTTAAGTAATGCCGATTAAATCCATAATACTCCATTGCTTTTCCAATTGATGGGTCAAAGA
>NZ_JBFTQB010001282.1:0-1298 GCF_056398785.1 Paenibacillus sp. 01T422
CTCAAAGGCCATCAAGGAAAGCCGCGGAGGTATTTCCTTTCTTGGAAGCTTTCATTGCCCGCAAGGAACAGCAGGCTTTAGAGATCGAGCAGGTAGTGGAGCGTTACGAAATGAAGAGAATGAAGGAAGAGCGAGCTTATCAGGCGATGTCTTCACTTCGTCGCATGTTTACGGGGAAGAAACCTGACCATCATCTGGCCGTTGAGTATATTCATTATGTGAAGAAGCCAATGGAACAGGTGAACAAGCTGCGTGCCGAAATCGCGCGTGCCAGACAGATTATGAACGAATCCAAGCCTGGCGAGGACATTACCATTCCCGAAGAATTCGAAGAATTGCTTCATTAATAAAAAATTAAAACCCTTCCAGCTGGAAGGGTTTTTTGCTGACGTTCTATCCTTTTTTCAAATGTTGCAAGTCCAGAAAACCGTCCTCCTGGCTATAAGCGGGAACCCCGTGGATCCCTACATCTAAGCCTACGAGTTCCTCGTCACTGCTCACGCGCAATGGTACGATTAGATTAATAAGTTTCATGACGCCCCAAGTAATGGCGAAACCCCATATACAAACCGTAACGAGACCTAATGCTTGAACGCCTAGCAGACCGAATCCGCCACCATAAAATAAACCGGCTGTTCCTTCGCGGATAGCATCAGGTTGAGCGAATAAGCCTACAGCTAAGGTTCCGATGCTGCCGCTGATCCCGTGCACAGGAAATGCTCCGACGGGGTCATCGATTTGTCTTGCTTCCAGCATTTCCGTTGCGTAGACCATTGCTATGCCGCAAATGGCTCCAATGCAAATGGCGGCAACATCGCTAACAAATGCGCAGCCTGCGGTAATGCCGACTAGCCCTGCAAGTGCGCCGTTGATGACCATGGGCGGGTCAGCCTTGCGATAGCGCATCATCGTAAACAGGATGCAGGTTGCGCTGCCTGCTGCTGCGGCCAACATGGTCGTTACAGCGATATGGCCGATAGACGTGTTGGTAGCGCTAAGGGTACTGCCTGAGTTGAAGCCGAACCAGCCAAACCAGAGGATGAAGGCTCCTACGGAAGCTAGCGGTAAATTGGAGGGGGGAACGATGTTCGCTGAGCCGTCGGCAGAGAATTTACCGATCCGGGGGCCGATGATCATAGCGGCAGCAAGTGCTGAGAAGCCGCCAAGCGCATGGATAACAGCCGACCCGGCGAAATCAACCATCCCTAGTTTCCCCAGCCAACCACCAACGGCCCATACCCAGTGACCAGCAATGGGATAAATTAAACCTGTCATGGCAATGGTGTAAAGGATGTAAG
>NZ_JBFTQB010001283.1:0-1296 GCF_056398785.1 Paenibacillus sp. 01T422
AAATAATCCTGCGCATCCAGAAGGCTTCAAAGATGCCTTTATGAATAACCTGTTGAATAATGGGGTGGCAAGTGCCGGTTACTACTTGATGAATTTCGGTAAAGTGACGGATATGACTTTCTCTGCACTTGATCCAGTTTGGCTCGGTAAATCAACAGCAGAAAAAGCGCTAAAAGATCTAGCTCCGAAAGTTCAACCGGAGATTAAAGGCAGATTTGGTACTAACTAAGGATTGAAGAAGGACATCAGCCTTGGATATATCGATTAGTCGGCCTTCGTGCCGGCTAATCGAATAAATGATAGCAGGAGAGATAGCGATGGAGATTAGTACTGAGAGTAAACTAGTTGTATCGACATCTAAGAAAATGCTGAAAAAAAGAGTCGCCCGTGAGCTTTTCAATGGCTTGTTATTTGCATCCCCTGTGCTTTTGGGGTTTCTCATTTTCGTAGTTGGTCCTGTCTTGTATACCGTATTTCTAAGTTTTACGAAATATAATATTGTCTCACCTCCTAAATTTGTTGGACTTGATAATTATGTACACCTGCTTGGAGGTAAGGATGCTTTCTATTATCCAGCCGTCAAGGCCACCTTTTATTATGTCATGATCAGTGTGCCAGCAGGAATCATTTTCTCGTTTTTCATTGCTATTTTGTTGAATATGAAAATAAGAGGAAGAACGATCTTTCGTGCCATATTTTATCTGCCGGTTATTATTCCACTTGCAGCGTCTTCAATGATCTGGCTTTGGTTGCTGCAGCCGAATTTCGGTGTCGTTAATTTCCTGCTTGAAACGTTTCATTTACCAAAATCCTTGTGGCTGTCATCCGATGTCACCGTTATCCCGACCTTAATTCTCATCAGTTTGTGGACCACTGGAAACATGATCGTGATCTTTCTGGCAGGACTTCAGAATATACCTGCCCATCTGTATGAAGCACTCGAGGTAGATGGTGGAAACAGCTTGCAAAAATTGGTCTATGTTACGGTTCCGATGAGTTCTTCCATCATATTTTTCAATACGGTTATCGGTTTTATCAACGCTTTTCAAACGTTTGTTCAGCCTTATGTCATGACGCAAGGCGGTCCTAATAAAGCGAGTTACTTATATGTTCTCTATCTATTCAGAGAAGGTTTTCAATTTTCGAATTTTGGTACCTCAAGCGCGAGTGCCGTTCTGCTATTCTTGATTATTTTATTATTCACATGGGTATTCTTCAAATTTTCAAAATCTCTTGTGTATTACGAAGGGCAGGAAGACCGCAAATGACAAATAGGAGTTCATTAAAGCTGCTTCT
>NZ_JBFTQB010001284.1:0-1294 GCF_056398785.1 Paenibacillus sp. 01T422
ACATTAGCCGATGAGCTAGCAGAAGAAATCCTCACACACGATCGCGGGATTCTTCGTGCTTCTATTGATGATTTCCATTATCCTAGTCATAAATATCGTTCGATGCGCGGAGAGTGGACGCCTCGTTCGTATTATGATACCGACTCTTACAACGCAGGCATTAATAATTTGCGCAATGGAAAAACTAGTTCAAAAATAATTTAGTTCTTTTTGGGCTAGCTTTACTATTATTCGGAGGTTTTGAATTACGCTAGAATTCACGCTCCTTTTACTTTCATCGCCCTTCATGATAATTTTATAAGTTAGAAGCAGAGCATTTTGAATTTAATGTCCCTTTCACTTTGATTAGATGGTGACAGAAACAACAACAGAGAAATGAGAGGGGCAACAACATATGAAAAAACTAAGTCAAACAGTCGTAAGCGCTATCGTAGTTGGTGGTTTGTTGGCGGGATGTTCTTCGCAAAGCAATAGCGGAAGCGCATCAAGCAATTCATCAGCGGAACCAAAGCAAACAGATGCAGCTGTGACAAAAGAAGAAAAAGTAAAACTTACATTCTGGAGAAACTCAGGGAATGATACGGAGAATGCTGCCTATGATAAGCTTGTGGCATCCTTTATGCAGAAGTACCCGAATATCTCCGTGGAGATGACACCGATTCCATACTCTGATTATGACACGAAATTGCGTGTATCCATCGCTTCCGGCAGCCCACCGGACATCATGGCGTTAGATGCACCTACCGTCGGTTCGTATGCAAACGCTGGAGCGCTTAAACCATTAACCGCCTACTTCAAAGCAGACGGTAATATGGATGATGTTCCAAAATCAACACTTGCGACCTACACATATCAAAATGAAATCTACATGGCACCTCTGACGGAATCTTCAATTGCGATGTTCTATAACAAAAGGCTTTTCCAAGCGAAAGGTATTCCGCTTCCGTCTAAAAATCCAGATGAGCCATGGACTTGGGATCAAGTTCTGGATGCTGCAAAAAAAGTAAATGACCCAGCGAATGGCATCTTTGGTATTGACCCGGCGCAAGGCTTTGGCAATGCGGGTGCAACCGCTTATTTCAAATATCCGATCGTTTGGCAATTCGGTGGGGAAATTATGAGTCCAGATGGAAAAACATCCAAAGGCTTCCTAGACTCGCCGCAAACGAAAAAAGCCGTTCAGTTCTTCTCCGATCTGTATAACAAAGATAAAGTATCTGCTTTGGAGTATCCACCAGATCCGTTCCCGAACGGCAAATTGGCTATTACGATTGATGGCTCGTGGTCCCTGGCT
>NZ_JBFTQB010001285.1:0-1293 GCF_056398785.1 Paenibacillus sp. 01T422
CCCTCAAATAGAGTGAATTAGTAAAAATTCTTCTTATCCATGCTTAATAAAATTGGATTCATTCCAAAGCATATTTTGAGAGTTTATTGAATACATAATCTACTGCAACCCAACAAGTAATTACTCACTTTTCACTGAAGAATGTGAATAAAAGCTTCGGGAAAAAACAGGTGTTGTACGATATAAGCTTGCGAATAGCCTATGGAGAAATCCTTGGATTACTAGGGCAATCTGGCTCCGGAAAATCTACATAATAAATCCTTGAACTTGTATCAAGAGGGAGAACTAAGCACGGATGAATTGAACAGCTCTGCTTACAAGCTGGACACAACCAAGAAACAGACCGCCGTGACTCGCTCCCAGTTGGAAGCGGCTAAAGCCCAATTAGCTCAACTTGAAAAAGGGCCGCGACCACAAGAAGTSGCAGCTGCAACGGCAATCTAYGAGGYAGCCAAGGCACAACTGGAGCTTCTKCAGAGCGGAAATACYGAGAWGAGCATCGCSATGGCCCAAGCCGACCTGAATCAGGCAACAGCTCAATGGAATCAAGCGAAGAATTTGCTGGAKCAATACACCATAAGSGCACTCGCTGACGGCATTATYACWAGYAAGAATGTTGAGCTTGGTGATGTGATTAATATAGGCTCCAATCTTGCGGATATAGCGAAAACGGACGATGTCTATGTGCTWTGTTATATCCCAGATACGTATCTGGATAGGATCAGCTATAATCAGCCTATCGAAATGACGGTAGGCAAGAAAAGCAWCRTAGGTACAATCAGCTACATCGCTCTAAATCACGAATATACGCCTAAAGATTTACAATCCGCTTCAGATGGGAATCGTGTGACAACGAAGGTTAGGATCTCTATCAAAAACGATAACAGTCAGTTCAATCCAGGAATGAATGTTACCGTTCATATCCCGGCAGAATCCAAGGATTAATTTAACGATGTGGTTCTCCCAATACCCTGCATGACAAGACAGATAGTATCTTCTATTTCTTTGTCACTAATGGATTGTTGATTCAATACTACAAAACGAGAAATCAACAATCCTCCAATAATTGTGAGTAGCATCCTGAGAATACTGCCCGTAGCCATGTCAACAAGTTCGCCGCGTTTTTTAGCTGATTCAATTATGTTTGTTAAGCGCTGTATAACAATCTCTGATATGTAAGGGAGGAGTTCGTTTTTTAGTTCCTCTTGATAAATAATTTCCTTAACGATAACCCGAAAAATTTCTCTATTCTCCGAGATAAAGTCAACTCGATTTCTTAGAAAAGCCCGCAAT
>NZ_JBFTQB010001286.1:0-1291 GCF_056398785.1 Paenibacillus sp. 01T422
GCAATGGAGGAGATATAATCAATTGGTGTTGATTCATTGTTTGGAAAAATGCCTAGTATATCCGAGGCTTTTCCATCGGCGATCAAAATTTGAACCCCACGTCGCATTTCGCTATTTCGCAGAAAAAAATCAAGAATATTGGGAAGGTTCTCTTTGTCCTTAGCGATATCGCTAGAAATGATGATGATTTTCAAGTGTTCAAAATAAGGGGTTCGACTAGTTCTTTCCGATATTCTGGAAGCAATTGCCGGCATCGAGTTTTCTGTCGTCGAGATATTAAAATAAGCTTGTCCGGCATGCGGATTCAATCCGTTGGTTTGGCCGCTGCTACTGCTGCTGCTTTGTTTGAGGCCGCCTGGGACGATCATTTGATAGGTGCCTTTGTATACATTTTTGGAGTTTTTCGTATCCGGTTTATCGATGGCGACGCCTACTACGAAGCCGCGTTGATTAATTTCCACGCGGTCCCAACAGCCTGTCAGAATTGACAACGTGAAGCCGAGACACAATGTGCAGAGAATCTTTCTAGGTAGCATCACTCTTCACTCCTCGAAGCTTGGCAATCACATGAATAAGTATGGGAAACAAAATGCTCACCGTTATACCAACGTAACTAATAATAGAGCTCATTTTACTAAAATCAGATAAATTCTTCGGGTACATACACAATAAATAGATGATTGGACTCAGGATAAATACCCATGTTTTGTGCTTGGGTTTGGTGAACAAAGAGCGAAGTCCATAAATCGTACAATCATAAGCCATTACAGTTGTTGTAAATACAGCCATAATCCAAATTGTAAAAAATATCGATTCAAAGCGTTCAAAAAATTCACCTGGGATCTGCATTTCCTTGGCAAGCTCTACAGCCGGATAGGTGATTTCAGGCAGTGCGAGCTGAGAAAAAACGCCAACGCAAACAACATAGATGGACGTATATAACAAGAGAGGGATAAGTACGCCGATAACTACCGCTTTTGGAGCGTCTTTTGGTCGATTCATCATCGTAATATAGAATAGAATGACCTCAAAACCCAAAAGCGAAAAAGAAGTCGTTTTCATGGCAGAGGCTAGTGATTTCCAATCGGTCGTAAAAAATGGTTTTAGTTCTTTCACATCAACCATTCCAAGGCTAAAGAGAAGAACGAGCACAGTGACGAAAAGTACGATCGGAAYAAATAAGATATTTAAACGAACTAGACCCACGCGGCTGCCGCTGACGGCATACACGTTTACCATTAAGAAAGCAAAAGCAATGACCTCTACAGGTGTTGTTTCAAATAAGTATTGT
>NZ_JBFTQB010001287.1:0-1289 GCF_056398785.1 Paenibacillus sp. 01T422
GTTTAATGTAGCTCGGGTGTTCGAACTATTATCGAACAGATTGCCGATTGTGGAACTATTCGTGCTGTCTGTCACTTTGGCAAACCCTTGAGCAACCAATTTATCTGTCAGATCTTTCAGTGGAGCAGGAGCTTCTGAACCTTGGGTAATGGACGATGGTACATCATTTTCGCCGCTTCCCCATGTCGAAGGTGCTGGTCCCATATCAAAATCAAGCGTAGCTCCAGCTGCAAGTACCGCATGCGGTAGCGATGTTTGTGTGTAGGCTTCGCCATTCACTTTCAAGCTTTGAACGTATTTGTTTTCTTTGCTGTTATTCGGTGCATTCACAACTAGTTTTTTGCCATTTTCAAGTTGGATCGTCGCTTTTTTGAACAATGGTGCGCCTACGGCATACTCTGGGCTACCCATTTTGAGCGGATAGAAGCCTAAAGCACCGAAAATGTACCATGCAGACATTTCACCGTTGTCCTCATCGCCGGCGTATCCTTGGCCGATTTGGCTGCCCAGGTACAACCGATCTAAAGCTTCACGAACTTTCTCCTGTGTCTTCCAAGGCTGCCCTGTGTAGTTATACATGTACATAATATGGTGTGACGGTTGATTGCTGTGTCCGTACTGACCCATTCTGACATCTCTGGCTTCCGTCATTTCATGGATGACACCGCCGTATGAACCAGCATTGGAGCTTGAAGCAGGTTCCGGTATGCTGAAGAATTGATCCAGTTTGTCAGCCAACTGCCCTCTGCCGCCGTACAGATTTGCCAAACCTTGACCATCCTGCGGAGCGTGGAAAGCCATATTCCAAGCATTCGTTTCCGTATAATCGCTGCCCCAATTTCTAGGATCGARGTTCGCAGGAGTGGATCGCCAAGCACCACTGGCGGTTCTGCCGTTGAAGAATCCCAAATTAGGATTAAACATGTTGATATAATTTTGTGCACGATTGATGTAATATTGTTGATCATCTTTGTAATGAGCGCTATAAGCATCGTTTGCGTCATTTTTCTTAGCCAGCGCATCTGCTAGGTTTGCTATGCCGTAATCATTGATGTAACCATCCACAGCCCAAGCTAATCCTTCGCCTGTATCCGTATTGGTATACCCATCGAAAACAGAAGTAGCCATCCCTTTTCTGCCTACATTAGCATTCGGCGGAGTAACAGCAGCGTCTTTCAACGCGGATTGATAGAAGCTTTGAACGTCGAAGTTCGTAACACCTTTCAAATAGGCATCTGCGAAAGCAACATTCGCGCTTGTTCCTACCATCAAGTTGGCATAACCAGGAG
>NZ_JBFTQB010001288.1:0-1283 GCF_056398785.1 Paenibacillus sp. 01T422
CGAGTATGATAAATCATTTCTTTCGAGCTAACTTCAATAAATAACGTATCGTTCATAGAAACCGGTTCCTGCAAGGCGGCTTTGTTACTGTTTGCTTGCTCACTCTCGATCTCGAGGTAGCCCGCTTTCTCCATTAAATCCGTGTATGGAATGTTGTAGGCATCCGACAGCTTTTTAAGCGTAACAGGCGATGGGTTGATTTTCTCATTGGTCGAGCGGTTGCGCTCTAGTTCCAAATCTCTGATGTAGGCGTGTGAAAGTCCGCTTTTGTTAGCTGCTTCGCGCAGGGACATCTTGCCCCGTAAGCTTTCCAAAAATTTACCGAATCCTTCTAATTGCTTCATAGTGATGAATCCCTCCATATTTTTTAATTGTAAATGAGTTTCATGGAAATGAAAATGTGTAAGCGTTAATTGGTGCTATTTTCCTGAAATCCCTGCCATGTGGGCCGCGTGCATATTTATGCTTAGCGATTGGAAAATTAATAGCATCATCATGGAAAGAGGCTGATCGCATGGCAAGAGATTTACCCATTGGGAACGGGAATGTACTCATTAATTTTGATGCTGCTTATAATATTCGTGACATGTATTACCCTTTAGTAGGTCAAGAGAATCAATCTAGCGATCATCTTTCACATTTTGGTATTTGGTGTGCGCGAGATTTCTTCTGGATCGACCATCCGGAGGTTACCAAAAAGCTGAATTACTTAGAAGATTCGCTGGTTACAAACGTTGAATGCACCCATGATAGACTGGGATTAAGCTTCGTTATTCGAGATGGCGTTGATGTGCAGCAAAATGTTTTTTTACGCAAAATTATGGTGGAAAACCATTTTGATGAGGAAAGGGAGATAAAACTTTATTTTCATTTGGATTTGCAAATCTATGGCAATGGTGTCGGAGATACGATTTATTTTGACCCGGAGTTGAATTCGCTGTTGTTTTACAAAGGGCATCGGTACATGTCATTGTCGGGTTTATCTCCAGATGTCGATAAGCCTTATCCCAGCGGCTATGCAACGGGGCAGAAAGGCATACATGGCCTCGAAGGCACATGGCGTGATGCGGAAGACGGTCATTTAGGCGGAAATCCGATTGCGCAAGGCTCGGTCGACGGAACGCTTGAGTTGACCATGATGCTGCCTGCCAAAAGTGCCAAAGAAGCTTGGTTCTGGGTTTGTTTCGGGCATACGAAGCAGGAAGTTGAGAAATTGGAAAGCTTGCTGCGCACAGAGTCGCCACAAACTTTGTTGCAGCGTACCCATGATCACTGGGTGAAAT
>NZ_JBFTQB010001289.1:0-2201 GCF_056398785.1 Paenibacillus sp. 01T422
GTGGATGTTATCGCGATCGCACCTGTTATCGAGTCAGGCTGGGAACCGATTTTGAAAGAAATTAAACAAGCTGGCATTCCGCTTATTATTTTGGACCGATTGGTCAATGTGAGTGATCCTTCTTTGTATGTGACCTATATAGGCTCAGATTTTTATGAAGAGGGCAGAAAAGCCGGGAAATATGCGATTGATAAAATGAGCAGTAAAAAAGATACCGTTGGCATCGTTGAGCTCGGAGGCACCGAAGGGTCGACACCCTCCATTGCCAGAGGAAAAGGGTTTCGAGATGTCATTAAAGACCATGAGAATTTAAAGATTTTAAAGAGCGAAGCAGCTGATTTTACGTTTGCGCAGGGGAAACAAGTCATGAAGACTTTTCTGAATACAATAGGTAATGAAATTAACGTTCTTTATTCGCATAATGACGATATGGCTTTAGGTGCAATTGAGGCGATTGAGGAGTATGGACTTCGTCCTGGTAAGGATATTATCATTATTTCTGTAGATGGTACGAACAAAGCATTTGAGAAAATGGCTGAGGGTAAAATTAATAGTGTCGTGGAATGCAACCCCTTGTTAGGGCCTAACTTAATGCAAGCTGTCAACGAACTTATGCAAGGTAGGAGCTTGCCCAAAAGAATCGTAACGCCTGAGAGCGTTTTTACGGAGACGATGGCTTTAGAGGAGGTTGGTAAAAGGAAGTATTGAGGTGTGGGCGTGAAGCTTCAACAACTTTCGAGCTTCAGTAGTTTGATTATAAGTTCTAAATGTTCAACCACCACACAGGGTGGTTTTTTTGTTATGCTTGTGGAAGGCTACATGCTTGAACAATTCATGCATATATTGACTAATAGGCATGTAGTTGTATAATACATATATTAACAAATAATTGCATCATACAATCATATCCAAAATAAACCATTCGTTATCAGTGAAAAGGGGAGACGAAGTGACGAGCAGCTCATCAGGCCGATCGGCGTTTTGGTTCATTATTTTAGCTATCTTTTTCGGAAACTTTATGTCCATTCTCAGCTCGACCACAATTAACGTGGCGTTCCCAATATTTATGAAAGATTTCGGTGCTGAGCTTGGCAAGGTTCAGTGGATGATTACCGGATTTTTACTCGCTACGGGTGTTGTCGCTCCAATTGTGGGCTATTTCGGTGACAGATTCAGCTATAAAAGATTATACATTTTCGCGCTGTCGGGGTTTACGTTGTTCTCCGCATTATGCACGGTAGCCTGGAGCATCGATACGCTCATTCTTTTCCGTATCCTGCAGAACACTCTTCTTTTTCCTTGTGGGAGTGGCGGCGCTCATCTACTTCATCCGCAGGGAACTGCGCGTAGCTAATCCGCTTCTTAACCTTAGCGTGTTCCGAACGAACCGTTTCACGTACAGCTTGATCATTAACTGTATCATTACTGCTTCATTGTACTCGGGCACTCTGTTAATTCCAGTGTTTGTGCAGGACGTCCAGCATTCGACCCCGCTGGTTACAGCACTCGTACTGCTGCCTGGCTCGCTGGTCATGGCACTCTGTTCTCCCATTGTTGGTAAGCTGTACAGCAGCACGGGGCCTTTTCCTCTCATTATGGGCGGTGTAGCTCTGTTAATTGTATCCAATTGGGAGCTAAGCCATATTAGCTTGAATGCTTCCCACGTATATGCCGCTGGCTGGATGACAATTCGTTATGTCGGTATATCACTTGCTTTCATGCCGGTCATGAATGCGGGAATGTCGTCCATTTCGAAGGAGAGGTCCGGGCACGCTTCATCTGTGACGAACTGGGTGAGGCAAGCAACGGGGGCGTTATCAATTGGCGTGTTTAGTTCTCTACTTGCTTCAAGGTCAATAGCTCACCAAAAGGAACTAGGCGGAGATGCGTCGGCAAGCGCCTCATTCCTACGAGATCAGGGCATGACGCTAGCGGTTCAGGATGTTTTTCTGATCGCCACGTTAATCTGTATCGTGGCTATTCCTCTAACTTTCATTCTGAGAGAGAAGCGAAATAAGCATCAGCCTGTGGGTCTCCAAGAGTAATGAATTTTGCCTTGCAGAGAGGAAAATGAGTGAATTCCGGATTAATATCACAATGAGGAAACAAGCTGCACGCAAGCTTGTTTTTTTTAATATATGTTAAAATTTGGATAATAAAAGTTAGAAAGGAATGAGATTAATGATTGAATGCCCTTGGTG
>NZ_JBFTQB010001290.1:0-1281 GCF_056398785.1 Paenibacillus sp. 01T422
TGGACCTCTGTCAAGAAAGTAAACACATCATTAAGTGACGATTACGCGGTTTCTACAAAGGTCGCCGCAAAGTGAACAGGCGACACATAGCCGATGGCACTATGAATTCGTTTGCGGTTATAAAAGAATTCAATATACCGAAAAATGGCTTCGTATGCCTGCTGTTTGGTTTTAAATTTCGTGCGATAGATAAGCTCTTTCTTTAAAATGCTGTGAAACGACTCTATGCAGGCATTGTCGTAGCAGTTCCCTTTGCGGCTCATGCTGGCTTGCATGGAGTAAGAGGCTAGCTTTTCTCTGTATTCTTTGGAGGCATACTGTGATCCRCGATCGGTATGATGAATAAGACCCTTGCCTGGTTTTTTAGCTTGATGAGCGGCTTCTAGAGCGCTCAGAGCGAGATCTGTTGTCATCCGATCATGAAGTCGCCAGCCTACAATTTCTTTCGTGCACAAGTCCAAAACACTTGCTAAATACAGCCGACCTTCTCGACAGGGGATATACGTAATGTCCGCCACCCAGACCTTCTTCGGCTTATCTGTTGCAAACATTTGATTAAGTACATTTGGGGCAATTGGCAGGTTGTGATTGGAATCCGTTGTCTGCACTCTAAACTTGCGAGATACACAGGAACGTAGTCCTAGCTCTTTCATGTAAACGCTGACGGTACGCTCTGAGATGGTTAAGCCCTCTTTCCACAGCATACGAGTAATTTTGGGGCTGCCGTAGCGCTCCCCAGAATCATGAAAGTGATAAACAATTCGCTCCAGTACCTCTGCTTTACGCTGCTCCTGCTCGCTTGGTAGCGCCTGTTGCCACTTGTAGAAACCGCTCCTCGATACCTGCAAGACCTTGCACATCTTCGCCACCTGAARCTCAGAGCGATGTTCTTCGATGAATCGGAACCTTAGTTCCTTTCTCTGCTGAAGATGTGCAGTGCCTTTTTTAGAATGGCTAGTTCCTCCTGCAGATCCCGATTCTCTCGCTCAGAAGCCTGCAGGCGTTTCTCCATCTCCCGTAGTTTCTCTGGATTACCGACAGGCTCGTTTTCGAAGGAACGATATTTTGTCATCCAGTTCTTTAATGTGCCAGCTGGGATGTTCATTTCCTCAGCGATCTCCGGCAGTGTCTTTGTTTGTTCCTGAACATATTTTACTGCTTCTTTTTTAAAATCTTCGTTATATCGTTGGCGTTGCTCTCCCATTGGCGGACACCCCCCTATTCGTTAAGTCTATTATTGGGGTCACTTAACGGATGTGTCCACTTCTTATTCTAGCCGCA
>NZ_JBFTQB010001291.1:0-2214 GCF_056398785.1 Paenibacillus sp. 01T422
GCTTCCGCATATCTCCGACTGATTTACTGGTAAGGATTTGTGCATCAACTAGGATATCGAGAAGCTTATTGTTATAATCAATGATCTTCTTCTGAACTGCTTGCACCTCAGGTGTATCTAATTTTCTTAGAACAGCTGACATCTGAGCATCTGAGAATGGCACCGCCTTCCCCATCGCCTTTAAGTCTGTTGCATGCTTTACGGCGAGATACGTAGCGAAGTCATCCTCTTTGATGCCCATCTTCTCCAAGGGTCTAACGATCTGACGCAGCCCATCGCTTATCTTGTTTCCTTGAGAGTCATAAATGCCACGCGTAACCGCAAGTTTTGCACGTTCACCAATCCCCCGGCTAAGCCGTGCCATTTTATAAAGTGAATCCGATCCTTTGCCTACAGCACCCTTCAGTGCCTTTTCAGCTAGTTGGAGAGGATTCAGGTCATCGACAAACCGCGTATAGGTCCTGTCTTTGCTGAATGGTTCCTTAGCTTTGCTACTGTCGAAGTCCACAAGCCCCTTCGCCTGATTGTAATCGCCTTGTGAAATCCACGTATCAACATCAAGCTGTGAAGCTTCCAATCCTTTTAGCGACTGCTTATCAAGCTTTCCGTCAAAGTGTCGCGTGAAGTTCGGAGCAAGGCGGCGTGCTGCGTCCGGATCTGTCAGGCGTAATCGAACATACTCCGCAACTCCTTCACCTGGGAGCTGACTTGGCTTATATGCTGAGATATTAAGAACAGGGTTGTGCTGTATCAGTGCGGCGAATTCATTGTTAAAACGAGCAACTTGCAAGTCGAACTTCTTATCCAAGTGGTGCCCAACTTCATGAGTGATAACTTGAATATCTTCAGCCATTCGCGTACGGACAACTTCCGGGCTTACTTTATACATGCCAAGCACGCCGCGGCCAGATCGGAGTCTGCCGGAGTCTACCACGACGCCGAGATTCTTCTTGATGTTCCTGACTACCTTGTTTCGATTAATAGTACGCGTTGACTGAGTTGCCGCTTGTCGGAATGGTATGGCATTGCCCGCATAAGCCTGAGAACCTTTTGGAACCTGAGTAGTATCGGATTGAATAAAGGGCTTCTCCGTCTCAGCAACAGGAGCTGCTTTCTTGGTTCTGTACTGCTTTGCGGATATCAACTTCCCGCCGCGTTGCTGCTTTCCTACTGGTTTAACTGGTTGTGTTGGCTCACTTGGAGCAAACTTCCTTTGTGGTGGTGTAACTTCGACAACCGGTTCCTTTGGAAGAATGCGATCACGTTGCAGTGGTGGCAACCTTTGGTTCAGGAAGAGCAAACGTGCGAACATCTCCTTTACCTTGAATAGGATCTAAGCCAGCAGGATTGGTACCGCGGGATTGAGCTGCATTCATTCGTATTTCACGGTTAGACGGAGGCAATGCAAGCGGTCCGTCAGTAGCTGTCCTCTGATCAATGAAACCAAAGCGATCGGCAGCCTGTTGCGCTGTTGGCGGTACCGTTCCTCTCGCCTGCGTAACGTTGCGGGAACTGGTAGCATCTTCAAAAGGAAGCAGACTGTCATCGGCTATTGATGCACCTCCTCTGCGTTTAATCAAAGCAGATAAAGCTTTGCCAACTGAGGGAGCAGCAGCGCCAATCAATCCTCCGAATGCAGCACCACCCAAACCTTCCTCAAGCATATGACCAGGGATGTCTTGCACGTCGCCTCCAGTCTCCAAAGTATGAAACGGAGAAAAGGCAGCTGCACCGAGGCTACCCTGCACGCCCCCTTGCACTGCCTTGTTTACTGTTTTACCAAGCAGAGAATCAACGATCTGTGTTCCATCTCTTGAAATAGCCATGCCTGCATCTGGTAGAAGATTTTGTGCCTTACCTCCTAAGACCTGAGCTAGTTGCTGAAGCGCCGGATGGTCAAAGAAGTTTTGCGCGATGCTCAAGTTACCCACTGGCATACCCGGGTTCACAACGTACCCTGCTGCCCCACCTACAACATCAGCCGCCTTGTCTAAATACTTATTACCTGTTGAAGCAAGGGTGCTCATTTGAGAATCATCCAACCCGATCGTATGACCGATTCCCTGTGCGAATCTATCAACGAGTTGTCCGCCTTTTGTTCTACGCAAGAAGTTCAGATCGTTGACAGGGTTAAACCATCCTCCTGGGTAATCCGTCCGAAGATCACCGCGCGACTGTAATTCGGGATTATCCTCGGCTTGCATGGCATCAAGC
>NZ_JBFTQB010001292.1:0-1276 GCF_056398785.1 Paenibacillus sp. 01T422
TCCGAAACAAGGCATCCTTTTGTTTGTCTAATTCCAGAGGAGCAAAAGGGCTTAAGTAAGGCACGCCAAATGATTGTAAACTGTTCAGATGCAAAATCAGTCCAAGCAATCCTGCGAGTATCCCGAAGAATCCGAAGGAAGCGGCTAAAGCCATCAGGGGAAAGCGCAAGATGCGAATGGCGTTCGATAAGTCATAGGAAGGAAACACGAAGCTGGAGATCGCGGTAATGGATACGACGATAACCATCGCAGCCGAAACAATACCAGCTTCGACCGCGGCTTGCCCAATGACCAGTGTCCCGACGAAGGATAATGCCGATCCGATGCTTCGGGGCATACGCAGTGCGGCTTCCCGCAGTACTTCGAATGTGATTTCCATCAATAATGCCTCGATGAAAGCTGGGAAGGGAATACCTTCTCGCTGCGCAGCCAGGGAAATGAGCAGCTGCGTTGGCAGCATTTCCTGATGAAAAGTCGTGATGGCCACGTAGAAGGAAGGCGCTAATAAAGCTATGAGAAACCCGGCATAACGAAGTATCCGGACCAAAGTGCTGATATCCACGCGATGATAGTAGTCCTCGGAAGCTTTGAGGAATGTCTCAAACAAGGCGGGAGCGATGAGCACGAAGGGGGTGCCGTCAACAAGAATGGCAACTTTGCCTTGAATCAACTCAAGGGCGACGACGTCCGGACGTTCTGAGTTATAAACGGTTGGAAAAGGCGTGATGACTTCATCCTGAATGAGCTCTTCGATATTGCTGCTTTCGAAGATACCGTCAATTTCAATCTGACTGAGCCGATTGCGTGCCTCGATAATGAGTGAATCTTGGGCAATCCCATGCACATACATCAGTACAACGTCAGTTTGGGTCACTTTGCCGACCTGGAAAGTTTCCACCCATAAATTTGGATCTTTAATTTTTCTACGGATAAGTGCCGTATTCGTTCGAATCGATTCGGAGAACGATTCGCGTGGTCCGCGGACAACGGTTTCAACATTCGTCTCCGTTACACCCCGGTCTTTCCAGCCTTTCGTGCTTGCTGCGAGCGCCGTGGTGTTGCCGTTCATCAAGATAACCGAGTCGCCCGACAGGATATGATGAAACAATTTTTTCATATCGGAGACCTTTTGGATTTCCCCAATCGTTAGCGTATGCATTTCTAGTACGTCAAAAGGGTTTTGAGTCGGATCAATGTCCAAGGAATCCGTCATCATGGCTCGCATAATGAAATCATTAATGACATTCCCATCCACAAGGCCATCGGTATATAGAAT
>NZ_JBFTQB010001293.1:0-1820 GCF_056398785.1 Paenibacillus sp. 01T422
ATCTCAAACATTGACCCCCAATATAACATTACCTGCATTATGTGCAGGTAAATTCGGTACAAACCGTCGGTCAGGCTGATTTCCCATAAATTAGCTGCAGATTTTACATCAAATCAGGTAAATCATGCGGTTTGCAGCCAAATCACCTGCCCTTTATGCAGTAAAAGCCCAGCTTCAAAATTCAAAAAGAAAAAGGAACGGAGGTCCAGCCCCCAGTTCCTTTTCTTTTTAATCCGTAATGTTATTCATATAGTAGGCGATAATATCTTTCCTGCGAATAATGCCTAGAAATATTTGTTTGTCATCGACGACTGGAACAAAATTCTGATCGGCAGCTTTGGCCAGCATATCCTCCATAAACGCATCAATGGAGACACATTCGTTGCGAATATGCTTTTTAATACTGCTTACAGGGATCTCATCCATGTTGTCGAAGGAAACACCCGGTTTATTCTTGAGCGTCCACAAAAGATCGCCTTCGGAGAGTGTTCCAACGTATTTTCCAGCTTCATCAACGATGGGAAGTGCTGTATAATAGTGCTGCTCTAATTGTTCCATTGCTTCCTTCATGGAAGAGGATGACTTGATAAAGGCTACTTTGTCTTTCGGAAATAGAAATGAGGCAGTTTTCATGGTCGTAATTACCTTTCAGGGAATTTTCAAAACATGATACATCCATTAAACCATACTTTTGGCCAAATGGCCTTGAAAGATCTTTCCAATATTTGCCGGAACAGGATGGTTTGCTGAGAAGCACGCAAGCTTGCTAGCTGCTAGGGATGATGCGCGGGTCGTTGCTTTTCTAGGTTCTTCGCTGCCCAAAGCGGAGAAGATCGCACAGAAATTTGCTGGTGCGCAAGCTTTTGACGAGATAGAGCAAATGTTGGATACGGTTAAACCAGACGCTGTATACATAAGTGTGCCGCCTATGGCGCATGGTATGATTGAAGATGCCATCACTCAGCGTAATATCCCATTTTTGATTGAAAAACCAATCGGGTTGGACATGGAAACGGTGAATCGCATCCAAGATCAGGTGGCAAGCAGAGATATCATCACTTCTGTTGGTTATCATATCCGATATACGGACACTGTGCAAAGAGCCAAAGAGCTGCTAGCAACTCGCAAAGTCGGAATGGCGGTTGGCAGTTGGTTAGGAGATATGCCTGGCGTCCATTGGTGGCGTAAGCAAAACGGTTCTGGCGGTCAATTTGTTGAACAAACAACGCATATTGTAGATTTGGTTCGCTATTTGGTTGGCGAGGTGGAGGAAGTCTACGCGGTATATGCGCAGCAGCACATACATACGAAGCACGATGGCGTTGAAGTTGCAGATGTAGGTGCTGTGACATTAAAACTTGCTGGCGGGGCAATAGCGTCAATTACGAATACGTGCATGCTTCCATTTGGACATCGATCGGGTTTGGAACTGTTTACTGATAAAGGTGTTTTGGAAATTCAACAAAATCGCTATTTAAAAAACCATGAAGGTGCACAAACAACGGAGTATAAGAACCTCCTTAATCCATATGAAATCGAGACGGATGCTTTCTTGCATGCGATTAAAACCGGGGATCGGTCACGAATTTTGACAGATTACGCCGACGCGGCTGTCACGCTGCGCATTACCTTAGCAGCATTGGAATCTTCCGTAAGCGGGATGCCTGTTAAATTACGATAGAGATAAGTATGAGGAAAACATCGCTTAATGGCGGTGTTTTTTTCAATATGTATGTTCATGGAGTAGCCTGAGGCATTTTGTTTATGCTCAAGGGATGAAATAACAGCCGATACCGTTTAGCTAGGCACAGCCTTAAAGG
>NZ_JBFTQB010001294.1:0-1273 GCF_056398785.1 Paenibacillus sp. 01T422
CTCCTTTACGTCATTTACAACAGAATCTCCCATCGTCCCTGTTCCTCTCACCTTAGCAATTACATTCAGATGGGGCACTACTTGCTTGAACTCCTGCTCCCAATTATCCTTGACTTTGTTCCAATAGGTCGGATCTGCCCGATGTACTGCCTCGCCGAATCCAAATATATCTGTCCCTAACTGCTGCGTCTTCTTAATGGTTTTCTCCATGTTGGATTTAAAAAAATCAACGTATTTTGAATCCAAATATGCGATCGTTTCTGTCTTGAAAAGATTGATTTTACACTCAACATCAGAGACATTCCCTTCCGTCCGGGTGCTGATGAAAATTTCTGGTTTATCGTTTTTGATGACAGCGTGTATTTTGCTTTTGACACGGGCAATATCGATCCCGATGTTCCCGCCATCGGGGCAGACGAGGTGGATGGAAGAACGCATGGATTGATTGGTAATGACCGAGTAAGCGCGGGACTCTTTTTCGTTCAGCCATCCAACGAGCTTGTCTCTTTTAAAGACGGCATTGCCTGAATATTGCAGTCTCACGCGAGGTGTCGTGTAATTAATGTTATTGTTGCTCGTACCTGTCGAATGATCTCCTATAATTTGTATGCCTGATACAACGGAGCTTTTTCCAGGGGTAACGAGACCGCTCGATAATTGATCGAGTTTAATTGTAACCGCAGAGGTCCACTCCTTTTTGGCCGCTTCGAGAGAATTGAAGATATAGTTTGCTGGAACTTTCTCGAGCGGTGTCATGACGCTTAATAAGTCCTTCGCCGTGCTATCTCTGGCAATGACAACGTCAAAATCCGTTCGGAATTCGCTTCCTCTCATGAGATAATCCATCGCTTTGACGATTCCTTTGGAAGCTAACTCCTCTGAAATGACAAGGATACGAATATGGGCGAAATAAATGTTCCTTGAGATCGACGAAGTCAAACGTTTGACCGCTTCATTCAGGGTTACGCCTTTGGAAGAGTAGACGATAATGGGAACTTCAACATTCCCGTTTGCCTTGGTCACACTCCCCGGGTTCACAATTTGAACGGTTAACTCAAATTGACCATCTGAGATATCAATGCCTACGCCCTCGGCGATAGCGATATCGTTCAACTCTCTGCGGCTCCAACAGCCGCTTAATAGGAAAATGATGATTAATAAGCAGGTTGTTAGTCGCACCCAGGATATCACAAGAGCCTCGTACCTCCCTTAAGGTCGGAATGGTTTTCTTTTCGATTTCTTAACAACGTTATTGGTATGGATGGTACGAACT
>NZ_JBFTQB010001295.1:0-2321 GCF_056398785.1 Paenibacillus sp. 01T422
GGATACAGCGTAAATTCCAATACCCAAGCGTTGATTTCAACGTACCACGTGGGCGGCATTATTTTATATAAGCCAAATGTAAAAGATTCAAGCCAACTAGTATCACTGGTGAATGAATTGAAGCAAAAGAATGCCAAAAATAAGCAGCCGCTCTGGATTGGTGTGGACGAGGAGGGCGGAAGGGTAACGCGATTGCCGGATGAGCTTCAGAAAACGCCAACGAATCAAGAGATCGGCAAGACGAATAACAAGACGTATGCCTATAACATCGGCAAATTAATTGGCTCAGAGCTTCATGCGTATGGATTAAACGTTGATTTCGCTCCCGTGCTCGACATTAACAGCAATCCGAAGAATCCGGTAATTGGCGATCGTTCATTTGGGGCCAACGCTGCTGTTGTCAACGCTATGGGCATTCAAGAAATGAAGGGACTACGAGATCAGCAAATCACGTCAGTCGTTAAACATTTTCCGGGACATGGTGATACATCGGTCGATTCGCATGTAGGGCTGCCTGTTGTCCAGAACGATTTGGACAGATTGCGTAAGCTTGAATTGATCCCATTCGCAGAAGCTTTCAAACAAGAGGCAGATGCTGTGATGGTTGCCCATATTTTGCTGCCCAAAGTGGACGGACAGAACCCGGCATCGATGTCGAAGAAAATCATGACGGACTTGCTGCGCAAGGAGATGGGCTTCCAAGGCGTGATCATGACTGATGATATGACGATGGGAGCTATTGAACAAAACTACGATATCGGCGCTTCCGCTGTAAAATCAGTTTTGGCAGGAGCTAATGTGATCATGGTCGGACATGACTACAATAAAGTGGTTAAAGTGATTGAGGCGCTGCGACAAGCTGTTCAGGACAAACGGATTCCGATGGATACGATTGATCAGAGCGTGGCGAGAATTCAGAAGCTGAAGCAAAAGTATAAGCTGAAGGATGAGAGTGTTGGCGCGGTTGATGTGTCAGCACTCAATAAAGCTGTAAAGCAAGTGCTTAGCACGAAATAGCACAAGTAAAAGGAGTGCCCTGTAGTCATGTGATGACTTGTGGGGCACTCCTTTTTTGAGTTTGGGGGTGGAGCGGGAGCAAAGTGGTGATATTTTGAGCGGTGGGGAGATGAGAGTTTGAGAAGTGGAGAGCTGAAGAGGCTGGAAGAGATGGAGAAGATGGAGAAGCTGGAAGAGCTGGAGAAGTAGAAGAGTTGGAAGAGCTGGAGAAGCTGGAGAAGCTGGAGAAGCTGGAGAAGCTGGAGAAGCTGGCGATTTTCAAAATGGCTGTTTGGAGACGAAATAGTGGACTATAGTTCCCATTACAAGGATAGGACCGGGTTGGCGGGCTAATAAACCGGGGTACCGCCATCGAGCAAATATTTGGCGTAAGCCATCGGGTTATAGTAGGTTGCTCTCCACTCTTCGAGCATATTTGCCTCGCGGAAACTATAACGCTGATCCTTGCCGTTGCATTCAATGAATAGAGGATAACCATCGGTGGTGATTCCGATATCAAGTCCGAGATCAGCCAAATGCGGCAAATGCATGCTTAGAAACTTCGCTACCCGAAGGGCAAACTCCGTAATTTGCTCACATACCGCGCGGGAATTCAGAGACGGATAATCGGCTGCCAAAATTTCCGTCAATGTCTTCACTTGGCCTCCTTGTGCCACGTTAGTCAGGAACAGCGTGCGTGAAGCGACTTTGGCGACGATTCCCGTCACACACCAATCGCCACAAGCTCCGCGCTGCACAGATACACGCAAATCGAAGGGACGGTTGTCGTGAGTAGCCAAAGGCAAGCGCTGCTGCACGAGGTAGGCGCGGCTTTGGATTTTACGCCGCAGGGTTAATGGTAGTTGTTTGCGAAAGTTGACCTGCCGCCAGACTTTATTGCTGATTTTGAGTGTCGCGGGATAAACAAGCTGCCAGCCCGTGGGGGTTCGATCCATTTTCATAACACCGCGCCCGATACTAGAGTTCGTTGGTTTGATAATGATAGAGTCGTAGGCATTCATCATGACTTTCATATTTTTGAGGGTAGCGGGGAAGGTGCCTGGCAGGTGAGGTCGGATGACTTCATCCAGCAGCAGTATTTCGTGAATTTGCAGCTTACTGTATCGATTCCATCGGTTAAAAACGTGAATGCCGTGCTGTGTCCAGCTCTCCAGCTCCTGATCGGAACTATGGTCCAAGTAAATGGCCCGGTTATGAATTACCTTCGGCAGCGCAATCCATTCACGCATATATCGAGTTCCTCTTTGCACATAGGCATGAACCCTCATCGTATGGATGTGAACATCTTGCATGCAGAAGTAGCA
>NZ_JBFTQB010001296.1:0-1269 GCF_056398785.1 Paenibacillus sp. 01T422
GTACATTACTAGAACGGCCGTAATGAATCCGGATGTACCGGCTAACCAAGCGGATCGCTATGGAAATGGAAAGCCGGAAAATGTGCTTACAGCTAAATTTTCACAACCTTATATGAGTACTGGGTCAATTATTGGAACTTTGACAGCTATTCCCCGCACATCCAAAAATCCAGAACGTGCTATGATGTTCTATGACTTGATGTACTCGGATGCAAAACTATTTAACCTTTTAAACTATGGTATTGAAAGCAAGCACTACAAGAAAATAGGTGAAGATCTGATCGAAACGATTCCTAACACGGGCTATAACGTTGCTTCCGGTTGGGAGTACGGCAACATGTTCAACTCCTACCGCACGAGTCCGTTACAACCCAAATGGTTCCCAGCAGGACCAGACATGAACAGCGCAGCTATTTCGTCAAAAGTGCTTGGCTTCAGCTTCGATCCATCCAAGGTGAAGAGCGAGCTGGCGCAATGTGCTTCCGCCATCAGCGAGTTTAAAGCCGGCTTGATCACTGGAGCGCTTGATCTGGAAGTTCAATTGCCTAAATTAAATGAAAAGCTGAAAAAAGCAGGCATGGACAAGCTGCTGGCAGAAATGCAAACGCAAATTGACGCGTGGAAGGTAGCGAACAAGAAATAATTTTGTGAAGAGGCGGGGGAGCTAGTACCTTCGTCTTTTCTTTTATTTCAGAGCATTAACATAGTCCTCAGCCTATAAACAGGGAATTTCCATAATTAAACTATTATTCAAAAGTATGTTTTTAACATCACGATTTTCGCCAAAAAGTACAGAATATTGATGCTCTAGACTACAAAATAAGCAGTATACGTGTGGTAGATTCCTTGTTTATATTGAGTTTGTAAACATTGACTGTGTGTGAAATGAGAATTGGAGGTTAGTACATTTCAGCAGTTAGACGAACCTTGTGGAGGAGTGATAGATAACTTCTATTGTAAAAGAAACCATAAGCTTACCTACTACAGTGTTGTTAATGGTTAATGCTTCTTTCTGTAAATTGTCTATGAGGCTATGAGGCTAGAAGTCAACTTCAGTTAATGGGAGGTATTTTATGTTCAAAAGAAATCGAATTGCGAAACAAGCATTTAGAAAAATAGTTGCCAGTTTATTGGCAGCAAGCTTGTTCGCATCTATGCAAGTGAATTTCGTATTTGCATCACCCACTGAGCAATCATTGACGAAATTACCGGGTGTTGTGGTTACGGCGAGCAGTGAATGGAATGGTATGAATGCGATAAGAACGATAG
>NZ_JBFTQB010001297.1:0-1265 GCF_056398785.1 Paenibacillus sp. 01T422
TGATAGATCCATGGATTTTCGTGTGCCTGGTGCTTACGATAACACATCAATGTGCCTAATTGTCTATGGGCAGCGAACAACTCTTCTTCGGCATCACCATAGTCAATAACGAGACAACTCCCGCTAGCCATCCGCTTAGAGACTCGTGCAATCCACGATTCACTCTCCAGATTAAGCTCGCCGATTTGACCATCTAGCCATTGAACCTTTATGCGGTCTACGGTGTCTAATAGAGACTTGGACTTAATAGGCAGCCAAATTTCACTAAAAATCCGATCATGTTCCTGCCATGTGACATAAGATTCTTGAAAGACCCCATTCATATAGCGAATTCTATGTACGGGAAAAGCATCCAACAGCTCATTTGCAATTATAAACATATGCGCTTGAGGTTCCTCGTCCATCCATTCTTGCTCACTTGTAAACCGAAGAAGCCTTTCATGCTCCTTCAGAGCAACACGTTGAAGCCCACGATGATAAGCGCTAGTTTCAATGATTGTATAGGTTACACGATCATAAATGGCCGGGGCACTTCTTTTTAATTCATCCAAGAGATGCACAGCCATACGACCATTACCTCCGCCCCACTCAACGAGATGCAGCGGTTCCGAACGCAGGATTTCCCTCCTCAGGAGCTCATCTTCAATGAAAGATGCTATCATTTCACCCATCACAGATCCGATGGAAGAACTGGTATAAAAATCGCCCTCTTTCCCAATTTTGAGGCTCTCATTTCGATAATACCCGTTAGGTTCGCTATAAAGGCATAGTTCCATATAGTCCCGGAATGAAATTGCCTGTTTTTCGGCGGAATGAATGGCTTGAATAATGGTTGAAACCAATTCCGGATGTCCGAGTTTGAGATCCAATTGAACCCACCTCCATTTCTTTACTTAAAGACAAAGCAGCAGGAAACCATTATAATGAATAAGGATCATGGAAGGAGAGACAATACACGCATGGCAAAGAAGTGGATAACCCTTACAGCGGTAACAGCAATTAGCTTGCTATCGTTGACAGCTTGTACAGACAACACAAAAGTAAAAGAAGCTTTAGAACAATCTCTCAATAAACAAAAGGAAATGAAGTCTTACACATTCGAAGGCAGCACAACGCTCGCCATCAGTGACGGCTTATTGAAAACATCCAACCCTTTAACCAACGGCCTTTTATCTTTGGTCAAAGACAGCACGATTGATTGGAAAGGGATCAGCAATGTAGAACCACTCCAATTTCAAACAGATTTGAAAATGACCCCTAAGGGC
>NZ_JBFTQB010001298.1:0-1264 GCF_056398785.1 Paenibacillus sp. 01T422
TATCACACTGAAAAACAGACGTTGAAGGGAATCGAGGCCATGCATATGATTAGTAAAGGACAGGCGTAAAAAATTCGTCTGTCCTCTTTGCTGTTGAATGGCGCAAAGTGTTGTCTTTGGATAGTAACTCACTGGGTGCCTACTCTACGCATGTACGGTTTGACGGAGAGTTCGGGCAAGAGGATCATTCTTCAGAATAAATTCATAATTACCCTCACTTTTTCTGCAGATTTTTTAGTTAGGATACAGGAGAGGAAACATTTGTCAGATAGCAATGATTGGCAGAGAGGGGAAAAAGAATGAATAAGTTAACCGAATTCTCGATGAAGAATATAACAGCGATCTTCATAATGATGCTGCTGTTAATTGTGGGAGGCAGTTATTTCTCCACGACATTGAAGGTGGAAATGATGCCCGATACTTCATCTTCTAGAATTTACATCACTGCGCAGTATACAGCTGCGCCAAAGGATATTTTGGAGCAAATCACAAAGCCAATTGAGAAAGCCGTGTCCGGTTTAGATGGATTGAAGAATCTTACATCCAGCTCGCAGGACAATTACGCGCAAATTGTTGTGGATCTTGAGCAAGGCAAGAAATTAGATGACGCCAAGAAAGATATTGAGAGCCTAGTTGCCAATGTTCGACTACCGCAAGGGGTCGAGAGGCCAAAGGTACTTACTGCTGGTTTCGCCTCTAGTCCCGTCTATTATATGGCGGTATATGGAGGGAATGGGATGAATCAAAATGAGCTGGATAAGGTATATAAAGACACCATCCTGCCTGGTTTTGAATCGATCAAAGGCATTGATCACGTTGATTCGGTTGGTAATCAAGACGCTATGTTAACGATCAAATTGGATGCAGGAGCCATCAATAACTATGGGCTTAGTCCGACCCAGGTCTCAAACTTAATTCAAGCTTCGCTTGTATCCAGCCCTGCGGGCTCCGTGGAAGTCAGTGGAAATACACAGATGGTGCGTGTTAAAGGCCAACTAAACTCTATTTATAAATTGGATAATCTCCCTATATCAACACCGAAAGGGGATACCCTGTTACTAAAGCAAATCGCTAAGATAGAAGCAGTCAGCGAGGCTTCCTTTATCGCCAGAGTCGATGATAAGCCGGCTATAGGCGTGCTTTTGTACAAAACAAAAGCGGCAAATGCCGTTGAATTTGCGGACACTGCAGATAGGATGATGACGGAGTGGGAACATACACTGCCTGATGTGAAGTTCCATATCGTGCTCAATGAAGCTACTTC
>NZ_JBFTQB010001299.1:0-1261 GCF_056398785.1 Paenibacillus sp. 01T422
CCTCAAGGCCATATCCACATCGGCACGACGACCTCAATTGCCATGCAAATTTTACCACGGGTGCTTTCTTATTTCCAAGACCAATTCCCTTTGATCAAAACGACCATTCACTCCATGACATCTTCGCAAATTATGACCTCTGTTGAGAATAGTCAAATCGATATCGGGATTACTTATTTATTCGAGAAAAATCAAGCCTTAGAAACATCCGTGCTATATTACGACAATTTCGAGCTCGTTGTATCAACGCAGCACCCGCTCAGCCGATTCGCCCATATATCCATTGAAAAGTTGCGCAATATTTCATTCATCATGCTTTCTCCAGAAACCGCCGGGCGACGCTTTGTCGACCAAGTTTTCAAAAACTACGACGTCTCACCGCATATTGTGATGGAGCTGTCCAGCAGTGAAGAAGTGAAGCGGATGGTCGAGTTGAATCTCGGCGTCGCCATCATTTCCAAGCTGTCTGTAGCGGATGAACTGCGGCACGGCACATTGAAAATAGTAAAAGTAAATGAGTTGGATATTACCCATCCTGTAGGTGTAGTATATAAGTCGGGACGTTACTTAAATTCTGCCATGCAGCAATTCCTTCGAGATTTAAAAGGTATGCCGGAAACCCAATTTCTTGGCTCAGAATAATTAACAGGCTTAGGAGGTATTATCGTATGAAATTCGACCTACATACCCATCACGACCGATGCGGGCACGCCCAGGATAAAATTCGCGACTATATCGAAGCCGCCATTTCTGGTGGTTTGAAGGCGATTGGGATCTCAGACCACTCTCCTTATTTCGGAAGTCCGGAAGATCACGCACAACCTTTAATCGCCATGGCCAAAAGCGAATTTCCCCGATACATCGAGGAAGTGCTTCAGCTAAAAAAAGAATACGAAGGTAAAATTGATGTACTGTTAGGCGTAGAATCCGATTATTTCCCTGAGCACGCTGACATTTATCGTCAAGAGTATGCCAAATACCCCTTCGACTACATTATAGGTTCTGTGCACTTGTCTGGCGGTGTCAGCATCTTCAATCGCAACAGATGGAAGGATTTGAATGATGCCCAGAAGATCGAGCAAAAAGAAGAGTACTATCGTCTTATTGCAGAATCCGCTCGCTCCGGCATGTTCAACATCCTTGGGCATATTGACGCTATGAAAGGTTTCTACCCAGCTTTCTCTGACATCCCAACACCAGCCGTCAACGAAACGTTGAAAGTTATTGGCGAGTCCGGTGTAGCCATCGAGATCAATACGTC
>NZ_JBFTQB010001300.1:0-1256 GCF_056398785.1 Paenibacillus sp. 01T422
CTCTTAGGGAAATGGAGGCTGATGGATTCGAACCACCGAACTCGGAGAGAGCAGATTTACAGTCTGCCGTGTTTAGCCACTTCACTAAGCCTCCAGATTGCGAGATAACCGTGCTGCTTTGTAGCAGCACAACCATCTCAATGGCTCGGGACGGAATCGAACCGCCGACACGAGGATTTTCAGTCCTCTGCTCTACCGACTGAGCTACCGAGCCTTATGTACGTACTTCTTTTAGTTTGTCCCATTCATTGAAAAACATGAATGGCGGAGCCGACGGGATTCGAACCCGCGGTCTCCTGCGTGACAGGCAGGCATGTTAGGCCTCTACACCACGGCTCCATGACAATTCAAGTTGCACCAAATGAATGGTGCCGTCGAGAGGACTTGAACCCCCAACCTACTGATTACAAGTCAGTTGCTCTACCAGTTGAGCTACAACGGCATATAATTCCGGGACCCCCGAAAAGTAATCGGAAACTCCAACTTGGAAACACTTCACTTTTTGAGGTAAAGTGGTGGAGGCTGACGGGATCGAACCGCCGACCCTCTGCTTGTAAGGCAGATGCTCTCCCAGCTGAGCTAAGCCTCCATCTGGATTGGTTTTATGGTAGCGGCAGAGGGGCTCGAACCCCCGACCTTACGGGTATGAACCGTACGCTCTAGCCAGCTGAGCTACGCCRCCATAATGTCTATTTTATAAGAAACGGAGAAGGAGGGATTCGAACCCTCGAGACGCTTGTGACGCCTACACGATTTCCAATCGTGCTCCTTCGGCCAGCTCGGACACTTCTCCTAGTATTTATGGGTTAGGACTCCCCGAACAGGACTCGAACCTGTGACAACTCGATTAACAGTCGAGTGCTCTACCAACTGAGCTATCAGGGAATATGGTGGAGCCAAGCGGGATCGAACCGCTGACCTCCTGCTTGCAAGGCAGGCGCTCTCCCAGCTGAGCTATGGCCCCCTACGATAATGAAAATAATTGGTTGGCCCTAGTGGACTCGAACCACCGACCTCACCCTTATCAGGGGTGCGCTCTAACCAGCTGAGCTAAGGGCCAATATTGGTAACCGCTCTAGTAGGGTTGAAAAAACACCCACAAGGGGCACTGCTTGGCAACGTTCTACTCTCCCAGAACCCTGCGGTTCAAGTACCATCGACGCTGGAGGGCTTAACGGTCGTGTTCGAGATGGGAACGCGTGGGTCCCCTCCGCCATCATCACCAAACAGTCAAAGCGTGGTTTGCGCCTTGAAAA
>NZ_JBFTQB010001301.1:0-1253 GCF_056398785.1 Paenibacillus sp. 01T422
TCCGATTGCGTTGTTTTCTTGGAACGAAACATAGGCTTTGGAGTTATCTTCAGAAATTGCGATATATTCCGGCTCCAAATCGAACACAGCATCCGCTTTCTGTCCTTCCCCTGTTACAGCACCAGTCGCTGGATCAGATGCACCGCGAATATGTACCTTAGCATCAATAACGGAGACATTATTGAATCTAACATTCGAAACCGTATCATTAGTTGTATCAACAATGGTGATGCTTCCTTCAGGATCAGCTCCGCTTGTGCGCGGCTCACCTTCATTGGCGGTCAAAATATATCGACCATCCGTTGTCGTTTTGATCATATCTGGCTGCACGCCTGCTACATAAGACTTCAGAACGTTACCGTCATAATCCATGACAAGGATTTTACCTGGCTTCTTGGAATCCAGCTCTTGAACAGATAACGAAATTCGTTTTGTCTTTGTATTGACATCCACACTTGTCAGATCTCCATATAAGAAACCTTCCTTTTCAACCAGATCCTTCATCGTGATGGTTTTCTCTTTGACTGGACCTTGTACAAGGTCTAAACGCACGATTTCCAAACTAGGTGGATTCCCCGAACCATTTACTAAATAAAACTTATTATTATCCTTGTTGTACTTAACAATTTCAGCTACACGGCCGTCTTTATTCGTAACACCTACAGCGAATTGTCCAATATTGGAGATGCTCAAAGCGTCATTAACAGCTTGTGGAGCCAGGACCGTTAAGGACAGATTCTGACCGTACTGTGCAAGTAAACTGTCTGTTACTTTAACGTAAACATTAGTTGTAACAGAAGTTCCTTGTGCAGGCGCACCGTACACTTCCCCTGTGGTCGAATTGATCGATAAGCCGTTTGGAAGGCCAGTGGCTGAGAAAGAATACGGTGGTTTACCGCCATAAACGCTCATCATCACGGAGTATGCCATTTGTTCGTAAGCAGCAGGCAAACTTGTGTTCGTATATCCTAATGGAAGAAACCATTGTCCATAAGCTCCGTATTTGGGGCCTTTTAAAGCTCTGTCTTGATCGGTTGTAGCGGCACCCGTGATATCGAACTGTCCGAAGTCAGCCTTATTATTATCCGTATCCCCTAGCGCTTTCCGACGGATGGATTTCTGTTTCGATGTACCTTCCGCGGATCCCTTCGGATAGTCAATCTCGTAACCATCTATCTCCGTTTGAATATCCGTATCGTCGCCATCATTGCTTCCCGTTCCGACCATATCTACATAACCAGCAGGCTTTGGAT
>NZ_JBFTQB010001302.1:0-1247 GCF_056398785.1 Paenibacillus sp. 01T422
AACTGCGACACCATCGACATCGTTTGTTTCAACTTGGGAGAATCTGCTCGCGATCAATGACGGACGCGACCCAACAAGCTCAACGGATAAAACGGGTGGAGCGTACGGAAACTGGAATAATAGCGCCAAAACACAATGGGTGGAATACACGTGGGGAACACCAGTGAATATTTCCAAATCGGATGTTTATTGGTGGACAGATAACGGAGGTATTCTTGCACCTACAGAAAGTAAGCTTCAATACTGGAATGGCACGCAATATGTCGATGTTCCGAATGCCGTGGGGAATGGCGTTGCACTCAACAAATATAATACAACGACGTTTTCTCCGATTACGACGACCAAATTGCGCATGACTATTACGAGAGGCACGCAATGGACGGGAATTTTGGAATGGAAGGTTTACACGACGCCAACAGCAAGTGTTAAACCAGTTAAAGTAAGCACACTACATGATGTGCTGCCTGTCCTTCCGCCGACTGTTACGAAGGTTTTCGAAGATGGATCAACAGCTGCTGCAAGCGTAATCTGGGATACGGTGGCGTTAAGCCAAGTTGCAACTCCAGGAAGCTTCACAGTGAAAGGTACTGTTGAAGGTACCAATATTGAGGCTGAAGCTACGGTTTATGTACGGGTAACGAATGAGGTAACGATTAATAGCATACCGGATGAGAATATATCCATCACAGTTGGAGCACCTCTGGTGTTACCAACGGTTATCGAAGCATTCTACAACGATGGCTCGATTGATAATATTAACATCAAAGTCACATGGGATGCCTATGATCCCAATCTGTTGAATCAACCTGGGACATTCACCATCTTAGGTTCTGTACCAGGCAGTTCGGTGCCGGCCAAAGCAAATGTGACGGTGTATCCAAGGGCAATTACATCTCTAACAACTGCAACTGCTACAACGGCAGCTGGCGTAGCGCCGGTATTGCCGTCGACGGTAACAGCTGTCTTCAATAATGGCACAACTGGACCTGTCAATGTCGTCTGGACCATAACGCCAGAACAATATGCAGCTCCGGGAACAGTTACGCTTAACGGCGCAGTTAATGGCACAACGCTTGTAGCCCACTTGACGTTAACAGTAACTACCAAAGCCATTACGAGTATTGCTCCTGTAAATGTAACAACGACTCCGGGAACAGCTCCTGTATTGCCGACTGTTGTAACAGCGACATATAGCGATGCAACAACGGTTACAGTTAACGTAGTTTGGTCTGCTATTGACCCTGCGC
>NZ_JBFTQB010001303.1:0-1242 GCF_056398785.1 Paenibacillus sp. 01T422
GCCTACAGCACCAGAAATAAAGCTGATGAGGTTAAAGAGCCCCATGCCCACTCCGGTCTCACTCACACTCAGTGTCAAAGATACACGGTTCGCCAGAGCCGTTTGCACGAAGGAGAAGCCTACATAAGTTGGGAGAAGCGCCGCAGAAATGAACCAAGGTGAATGACCAACCATGAAAGCAATTGCCACAAGACTAATTACTAAAAGCCCAAGACCGATAAAGACAACAAAATTATTGCCTTTTTTGTCCGCTAAATTACCGCCAATTGTACCGAAAACAACGGCACATATGGCACCTGGGAATAGAATAAGCCCAATGGTGCTCGTGCTTAGATCATTCACTTTGGCTAACATGAGCGGAACGACAAACATGATCCCCATGACTGTGCAAAATACGAGGAAGCCAACAATTAAGCCGCCACGAAGCAGTTTATTTCGAAATAACATCGGTTCAATAAAAGGATCTTTCGCTTTGCGAATGTGAGAGATAAACCAGATGAAAAGAGCTAGGCTCGCGGCCAAATAGTACCAATGCGGGAAAGATAAGTAGACGATAATACCTGCGACGAAAAATGCAACAAGCGCCGCACCTAAGATGTCTACACTGCCTTCTTTGCGCTTTTCCTCAGGTAAAATCTGATTGAAAAATGGGATTGAAATCAACGTAAACAAAGGAATGATGAACAAGTACGTCCAGTGGAGCGATGACGAAACAAATCCGCCCACAACAGGGCCTACCGCGATGGCAAAGGAAACGGTAGAAGTCAGAAGTCCAAAAACTTTTCCTCGATCCGTAGGAGAAAAGTAACGTGCAACAACGACCATAACGAGCGCTGGTATGGCTGATGCTCCTGCACCTTGCACAGCGCGAGCAAAAATCACTACCGGATACCAAGCCTGAAGTGCAAAGCCAAGCGCAGAACCCACACTATAAATGAGGACTCCGGCAACAATCAGCTTTTTCAGGGAAAAAATATCAGATAACCGTCCATAAATAACGGACCCTATCCCGAAAAAGATGATGAATGTAGTGAGCACCCAGCTCACACCAGTGGGAGTAATCCCGTACTGCTTGGCGATTTCGGGTGTTGAAACGTTGAAAACTGTTTCGTTTAATACAGCAAAAAAGATAAGGAAAATAATCCATGGCACAGCCTTTTTGGCATCTATAACCTTCTCTTGTGCCACCTCTGTTGCAGAAGCAACGTGTTGCATGGTTTCACCTCCACTTTTCTCTAGTTA
>NZ_JBFTQB010001304.1:0-1240 GCF_056398785.1 Paenibacillus sp. 01T422
TTTCCAGGGAGCATGGGCTTACCTATACGATTCGGGAGGATACGAACAGTGAACCCCGTTATTGCGCTGGCTGGATTATGGAAAGCTTGCGTGAGGAGGCAGCTGAGATGGGCATTTCTCCGCCGGAGCTCATGAGCGGTCCGTTCCATGATTCGCTTGCCATGTCCCATGTGTGCRATTACGGGATGATTTTCGTTCGATGTTTGGAAGGAATCAGCCATAATCCCAAGGAGTACGCGAGTCCTGACGATATCACGCTAGGTACTGAGCTTCTGCTACGCGCAGCGCGCCGAATAGCTTTGGGGAATCAAGAAGAATCGCAGACTTGATGACGAACATCCGATAGATAGCCTATACGCGCGGAGGTGTGGCAAATGGGGACATCCTTTATTTCACTAGATGATTTGAAACGTAATTTCGCCGAAGTCAAAGCGGGCATGAAGCCGAAAGAGGCGATCGAAGAATCGAATCGATGTTTGTATTGTTATGATGCTCCTTGTGTACGCGCCTGTCCGACAGGAATAGAAATTCCTTCTTTTATTAAAAAGATCGCCTCTGGCAATCTCAAAGGCTCTGCCCGCATTATTATGGATGCTAATCCAGTAGGTGCTACATGCTCCAGGGTATGCCCCACGGAGGAACTCTGCGAAGGGGCTTGCGTACTTAATCATTCGTCCAAGCCTATTCTAATAGGGCAATTGCAGCGTTATGCGACAGACTGGGCCATGAAAAACGAGCAATTATTATTCAAAGCCGGAGCAAGCATTGGCAAATCGGTAGCAATCATTGGCAGTGGACCAGCTGGTCTCTCAGCAGCACGAGAGCTTGCCCGATTCGGCTTCGAAGTGACAGTATTTGAAGCGAAGGATCAAGCAGGAGGGTTAGATACCTACGGAATCGTTTCTTTCCGCTTGCCTCAGGAGATTTCACTCTGGGAAGTAGATCAGATTCGTCAGCTTGGCGTTGATTTCAGATTGAACACGCGGGTTGGCGTGGATATTACGGCTGAGTCGCTGCTGGAAGACTATGACGTTGTTGTGCTGGCAGTAGGGATGTCGAAAGTCCCGATGCTTGGTATTGAAGGCGAAGCCTTAACAGGTGTTTTCGATGCCATTGATTTCGTTGAAGCAACGAAATCAGGCGGTGATCTGGATACGAATCTGATCGGGAAGCGTGTAGCCGTCATTGGCGCGGGGAATACGGCGATTGATGCAGCTACATGCTCGGTCAGGCTTGGCGC
>NZ_JBFTQB010001305.1:0-1237 GCF_056398785.1 Paenibacillus sp. 01T422
CCATACGAATCACCGTATTGACGCGTAAATTTAGTCAGAATATTCATGCAATTATGAAAATAAAGTTCATTATCTACTTCGAATAACTTGTCGCGCAGCCGGGAATAGGTGTCCCGCCAAATTTCTCTCATCATCGACTGAAAGCTGCTATAATGGCCGAATTGAATGCCGATTGCGTAATTTTGTTCAAAGCCAACTTCTACGGGATGGTTAATGCGCTGAAACCTTTTCGTTTTCTGACTGTAATCCAGACCCTCATATTGATTTCTTCTAGGCATCTCGCCATCGCAACCCGGATACACATAATCGATCGACAGGCCGTCGATCTCTATCTCTAATGCCTTGCGTACACCAAAGCCGTAATACAAATAGTTCAGCGTCTTACTCTCCGGCTTGCTCATTCCGATGGCTCCGATGGTACATTTCGGGTCCGTGTTATTCTCGGACCTAACAATGTCCGAAGACYGCATGGTTACGTCCGCAGCCCAGCGAGAGAGAGCTGCAGCTTCTCCTGAAGCGATGTGCTGCGTCGCGAACAACGGCAAGGCGTAATTGGTTTCCATCCGCCAGAAATATTCGTTATCCAGGTCTTTGCCCATTGCGTAGTCAGGCGCGAATTCGTTCTGCTTATACCAGACACCGGGTGCGAAGCAGTGATAGTCATAAACGTCATCCGATTCCGCAATCGTCAAAGAGATCTTGGTAGAAAAGCCAAGGTCATCTCCCGCTTTCAACACCTTGACGTTCCTGCTTACCTTGAACCCTGTGTTGGCCACTTCATATACGTCAGAGAAGAAGAATTCTGAGCCTGTCGGGACAATTAACGTACCTTCRGCCACAATTTTATCACCGTAAGCAGTGATTTCGGCGTATGCTTGCTCATAAAACTCATTGATGGCAAAAGCAGTCTTTATCGTCACGAACATCGGCCGCTTGTTGAAATAGAGCAGCTTGCCATTTTTCTGAACCTCTATGCCACCCTCTTTAGAGATTAGCATATAGTTGCCGAATTCCAGCTTCATGAAGCTTCCTCCTTAGATTTAGAAAATGAATAAAGGATATATAAAAACACACATATCCCTCACTCATTAAAATTAGATTTTTTTTACTTTTTAGCTAGTGCATCTGCCCGCATCTTAATAATCTTTTGCGCTTTTTCCGTATCCGAGGCAAAGACATCATTCCAACCGAGGCCTATTACATCTTTCTTCATCGTTTCCCAAAGTTTGTCGAACTC
>NZ_JBFTQB010001306.1:0-1685 GCF_056398785.1 Paenibacillus sp. 01T422
AAGTATACAGAGATGACTTATGACCAGCAACAAGCCCAGTATTAGACCAAATAACCCCAAAATTCCTGATAAAATCATAATGGGGAATCGCAGGATTCGGAGTGCAATGCTGGCCGAGTACTGTGGCATCATGAATGAGGATATTCCCGTTATGGCTACAACCATGACCATTGGTGCCGAAACAAGGCCAGCTTGGATAGCTGCCTGTCCAATGACTAGCGCGCCAACGATGCTGACAGCCGAGCCGACTTGCCTCGGAAGTCGAATACCCGCTTCACGCAGCGCTTCGAACGTAATTTCCATGATCAGCGCTTCGACCAGGGCTGGGAACGGAATCTCTTCCCGCGATTTGGCTACACGTAAAAGCAGGGTTGTCGGCACCATCTCCTGATGGAAGGTTAAAACTGCCACATAAACAGCAGGAGCAAGCATAGCAATGAGGAAAAACGTATAACGCAGCCAACGAATCAACGTCCCGATCAGATAACGCTGATAATAATCCTCAGGTGATTGCATCAACGACCAGAAGGTGGCAGGTACAATCAGGACAATTGGTGTATTTTCTGTCAGAATAAGAATGCGTCCTTCGAGCAAACCTGCTGCTGCCACATCAGGACGTTCCGTTGCTTGTATCTGTGGAAAAGGGGAATAGGTATTACCCTCGATGAGTTCCTCGATGTATCCGCTCTCAAGCACACCGTCTATATCAATCTGCTCGATTCGCTCTGTAACCTTGCTTATAATATCTGGCTTCGCAATACCTTGAATATACGCTAAAGTTACTTCCGTCTTGGAATAAGTACCAACTGTGAAGGTGACGAATTTTAACGCTGGTGTTTTTAATCTTTTTCGAATTAAGGTGGTATTGACGGTTGTAGATTCAATGAAACCTTCTCTTGATCCACGGACAACAGATTCGGCAAGCGGCTCTTCAACTGCACGTGTATCGTACCTCATAAGCCCGATGGTCAAAGCGCCTTGCACCGTGTCAAATAACACAACGGATCTGCCTCCTAGTACATCATGGAGAACTTCACCCATTGTTTGTATTTCATCGATATTAGAAACATTTATATACGCTTTAAAGGTTTCAATCGAACTTCCAGGGTCTACTTTCGAGTTCTTTAGCGGAGCAAGCACATTACCGTCTTGGAGCTCCACATCCACTACGCCGCGGAGATACAGGATGCAAGCATTCAACCCGTTTTGCGTTTGAAACTGGGTAAACAACACATCACCTGTTGTTATGCGCTTAATATTGTTGGAATATTCAGGATTGTATGGAAGTAAAGCCAAGCCCTCCAAATCGGCAATTAAAAAAACCTCCCCATAACGATAGGAAGGTTCTAACAATTAACACCATTAAACATATAACCCTTTCAGACTCCTTTCATTAGCATCGCTTTCTCCAAAATTATCGTGTCATACAACGGTGATGAGGTATCTACACTACTCTGTATCCACGCTGGCAAGTGATTCCCCTCCTGCCATGTGTAATTAAACAGCGATTTTAGTCCATTGCCATACCGGATCAAAATCTTCGCGTGACTGCCAGCTAATTGTCTCAGTTCCTCGAGAAGCTCCTGCTTATTTTCAACATGTGAAGCCACAATAAGATGAGTAGCCTCTTTTGTAAATGTCAACTCTTTCAATGGCTGATGGGTAAAAGTTACACGCCTTACACT
>NZ_JBFTQB010001307.1:0-1236 GCF_056398785.1 Paenibacillus sp. 01T422
GAATTGGGACCACGTGATATGGAGAATGGACAAGTTGTTCTTGTATCTCGTGTAAGTGGAGAAAAGAAAATCGTGCAACAAGCGAATTTTGTCGAAGAAGTGCAAAATTTACTTGCTGAGATTCATCAGCAGATGTATGATAAAGCCAAGCAGTTCCGTGACGAGCATTATATTGCCGTGGATTCTATTGATGAATTCAAAACTTTCCTTGAAACAAAACGTGGTTTTGCTTTAGCTGGATGGTGCGGTTCTAACGCATGCGAGGAACAAGTGAAGCAAGAAACAGGTGCGACAAGTCGTAATATTCCTTTCACACCTACAGAAACGAAGTCAACATGTCTGGTTTGCGGCGATGCTGCTAAACATACGGTCGTATTTGGCCGCAGTTACTAATTACTACTATAAGGGCAAATGGAGGCAAGTCATCCATTGCCCTTCGTATTTTTATGGGGAGGCTGTTCATGAGTAATTTGGCTGATAAACGGAATCGCTTTGAGCTTTTGATGCAGCAAGCGGAGATTCCAGCCGATGTCGTGCGATCATTTTTTACGGATGGCTATATCGATCAAGTAGAAATAAGTCGGAAGAATCGCGACTGGACTTTTTATTTGGTGAAAAATGAATTAGTGCCTCAGAACATTTACCGCTCTTTTTGTAAAATGATTCAAGAAAAATTCGCGCAAATCGCGAAGATTCGTTTTATTTGGAAGTTCGAAAAGGCGGAACCGGCTGCTTTGGTAGATGAATACTGGAGCTTATTTATGGAATGGCTGCAGCGCGAAGTGCCCTCCATTAACGGCTGGATGGCTAAAGCCAAATTTGAAGTACAAGGTCAATCCCTATCCCTTATTATGCTGGATGCGATCGGACTAGAGCTTGCCAAGAAGAAAAATATAGATGCATTTATTCGAGATTTTTTCCATAACTTTTTCCAGACGGATTTAACGGTTAAATATGCAATTAGCGATTCTGCCGATGTAGAAACGGAATACGAGAAGTTTGCCAAACAGCGCGAGCAAAGTGAGAAGACGATTACACAAGAAATCATGATGTCGATCGACATGGAGGAAGAAGAATCTTCTTTACCAGATGATTTGAAGCTCGTAATGGGATACGACATTAAGGAAGTACCGACTCCACTGAAGGATATTCGAGAAGAAGAGAAGAAAATTACAGTTCAAGGAACTGTTTTCGGACTAGATGTCAAAGAATTAAGAAACGGTAACACGTTGTTTA
>NZ_JBFTQB010001308.1:0-1234 GCF_056398785.1 Paenibacillus sp. 01T422
CTAATTTGATGCAAAAAGTGCAGCAAATTTTCGTATTATCGAGGGTTTCGGAGATAATCATGCATTTTGTGCAGTTAATCTCATCGATACCATCGAAAATAGAGCAATGTGCCTATATTTGATGTACTTTTTACATCATTCCGTACTTATAGTTGGTTCAGATGTGAATTTACTGCACTTTTTACATCATGTACTACCATCAAGTGTATGTTGTTAAGAGGATGTCCCAAATGGTTAATAGACCGTGAAAGTTCAGYCCCTTCTTCSTAMTTTGYACAAACAAAAGAAACCAAACCTTGGTAARATGGAAGTGTCGAGCAACCATCARACAAAGGWAAGRTTTTTTTGTACGTTACCATACCATGAGACAGCCCCTTTTCGTTAAGCATCTTGCCGGGCAAATCCATTCCCAACCACTTCCCTCACATCGCTGAAGGAGACAAAAGCAGAGGCATCTATGCGATGCACCAACGACTTGAGCTTAATGATTTCTTTTCGGCTTACGATACAATAAATCACTTCCCGTTGCTTCCCCGTATAGCCGCCCTTACCTTCGAGATACGTGATTCCGCGCTGCAGCTCGGTCATAATCGCTGTTGCCGTCTGCTCAGGCTTATCTGTAATAATAAATGCCGCTCGAGCGCCTGAAGCCCCCTCAAGCACGAAATCAATCACTCTTGCACCTACGATAATGGCTACAAGTGTATACATGGCTCGCGTCAAATCCAAGTAAATCAGAGAGAGTATCAAGACGATGAAATCGATGCCAAAAATCGTTTTGGCAATACCGATCCCGTAATGTTTCTGCATCATTCGTGCGATGATATCGGTTCCTTCAGTCATCCCTTCAAAACGAAATACAATACCAAAACCTAACCCTACAATGCCTCCTGCATAAAGAGAAGCTAACAGAGGGTCAGGAAGCGGCATGGAAAAGCTCTCAAACAGCCACAAAAACAGCGATACTGATATCATGCCTATAACGGTATAGATGAAACTGAGGTGGCCTAGCATTTTCCAACCCATAAGAATGAGCGGAATGTTAATCAGCAGGTTCGACCATGCCGGATTCCAACCCAAGACATATTTGAGCAAAAGAGCGAGTCCAGTAATCCCCCCTTCTGCCAGCCCGTTGGCCAAATTGAAGTAGTTCATCCCGAAGGCAATAATCGCGGAACCGCCTATGATAGCAATTACATTGATATAATTAATTTTTGCAGGCACCCTATTCTCC
>NZ_JBFTQB010001309.1:0-1232 GCF_056398785.1 Paenibacillus sp. 01T422
GTTGTTGTGGCACCTTGTGAGTGCGAACCCATTGAATATGTTGGCGGTCGATTATATTGGGATTTTCTAAGGCTTTTTCATGAGTTGAAAAAAGTGCGAAAATTTACCTCATCGCCAAATCGGTCGGCACACCTGGAAGGCTGACGGAGGAAGAGTACAAAGAGATTCAAGGCTTGGAAAGCGAAGCTTACCGCGTGAATCTATTGCAGCAAATGAAATAGTGTTCTAATTCGAAAAGCCTGCTCTCATCGATATCCGATGGGGGTGGGCTTTTTTTATGATTACTGGTTCAATCCGGTTCCTGTGAAACCTCTTATTCTTCTATTTGGGGTGTACGAAGTCCCTAGCAAAGGCCTTCAGGCATGGCTCATTTTCTCCAATATAATTAATGATCTTGTCCCGCAGCATTCGTCCATACCAAATGAATCTATTTCTCATTTCATAATAGGAGATTCATAATTCTTTTGAGAGTGGTGGTAGTGATGTCCTTTACGGTTCCTGTAGTTTCAATCTTCACAGCTGGTTCAGCCTCTGGCGGTACTTCCCAAGAGCGGCAAGCCCGGCAAGGAAATGACATTTCGAGCTCAAACCTGGCATGGGGAAGCGGTTTCTCCCCTGGTGTAAGGTGCGGTATGACGTTTACTGCGGCAGCTCGTTTTAACACACCTACTACTATCAACAGCAGATCTGTAACTAGTTTAGATGATCCTAGACTTATCGCCTTATTCGATATGGCCAAAAGGCAAACGAACAATGCTACTGCGCTCTATGTCATCTATGTAAGTGGGGAATTCCTCACCAGTTCCGGCAACGTCATTGGCATGGGTGGACCGCGCTTCAAATTTTTCAACAGCACAACCGATTATGGTCTGTATGGACATATCGTCATGAGCGATGGAGCGCTAAATTCGTATGGGCTTGCACATGAAGCGGGTCACTGTTTATTCGGCCGGTTTTTGAATAGCAACCAGAACAGCTTTACGATTAATGATCCATCGAATCCTGGCAGCGACCACAGCAACAACCCACAAAATCTCATGTTTCCAACGATTCCGAACCAGAATCCACAAATCGTATCGTCTCAGTGCAGCACCGCCAGACAAAGTAAAATCGTGCTGCAGAACGCTACGAATACCCGTGGCAAAATTCTCAAAAACAATCTGACGACAATGAGAAAACTAAACACCAGAATCATTGCAAAAATGAGATTTATGAAGAAAGATACATTACGC
>NZ_JBFTQB010001310.1:0-1230 GCF_056398785.1 Paenibacillus sp. 01T422
GTGCTGAGCGTTCTCGATAACTTCACGAAAAAGAGGTTCTAACCCACTATTTTGCACTACGATGTGGGTAAGCAATTGATAAGCTTCGAGCATCTTAAGAATCCAGTTTCCGCTGATGTTAAGCCATATGTAGCTMCATTGCTCTTCATTCTTAGGGTCTGAGACAACTTCATGGTAGCAGCCTGCAGGAAGGATGAATACGTCTCCCACGCGAGCAATTGAGGTCTGTGAACCAACTTTCACACTTCCTTGACCTGAACGAACAAAGCCGATAACGGTAACCTTCGCAAGCTCTCGAATATTGCTGTAATTCGATTCACAGTAATTTACCCCTAGGAACTGCACGCTCAGTGGAGGAGGCTCACCTATTGGAGGCAAGTGGTAGATAGGGCCGTGCTTCCCAGAATTATTCAACATCTTTATCCTCGTTAGGCATGCCAGAGACGAGGCATCGCCATAGACTCTTTGCCTAATTCCGCCCAAGCATATTTCAACAAAAGCTCCGATTTAAGGGTTTGGTATTCGGGAAGACTCCATAAGTTGCGGATTTCACCTGGATCTTCTTGTAAATCAAAAACTTCTCCATATGTTTGGTTATAGTACACGGTAATTTTGTACCGTTCATCCACATACGTTTTTTGGTGAATCGTCGTCGGTGTATGACGAAACTCGCAGATGGCATGATCCCTCACTTTACTTTTCAGACCGCGCCATACTTGGGATTGATCTAAACCCGTCATATGGTGGGGAATCGGAATGCCGCATAGAGAAAGGAACGTAGGTGCCAGATCTACCAATGACTGAATGGCAGGCGAGGTTACGCCAGCAGGGACTTGACCTGGATACCGAACAATAAATGGAATCTTGATGAGGTCTTCGTAATGGAAGCCGCCTTTGGCTTGAAGGCCATGTTGACCATAGAAATGCCCGTGGTCTGTTGTAAATACCACGATCGTATTATCCGCAAGTCCCAGTTCATCAAGCTTGTCAAGGATATTCCCAATGTACTTATCCATTAGACTAATCATGCCGTAGTAAGTTGCGACTAGTTGTTTACGGTCATGCTCAGAATATAAGGTTGAGTGGGAATGATAGCCATGTATCCCATAGTCACCTTCTTTCCAAGGTTTAAAATCAGGATTTTCCTCTTGGGTTAATTGAAAATGAGGTGGATTTTGGTCATGCTCACCTGGAGTGACAACTGGAATTGTCAGCTGTTCAGGATCATAC
>NZ_JBFTQB010001311.1:0-1225 GCF_056398785.1 Paenibacillus sp. 01T422
TGACAACCGCGGGCACCTCTATTATTGTATCGCTGATCGGTAATTTATTTGCTTTATTGCTTGGAATTCCAGCGGCTTATGCGTTAAGTCGGTTCGCGTTTAAAGGGAAAGAGGCACTGAATGCCGTTTTTATTTCCCCTGTGCTTATTCCTGGTATCGTGCTTGGATTTACGATGCTGAGGTATCTGATCGTCACGTATCACCTCCCGATCTATGCAGCTTTGCTCATAGGGCATACGGTGATTATGCTTCCTTTCATCATCCGCGTCATTGCATCAAGCTTATCGAATTTCGATTTCGCGGTTGAGGAAGCTGCTTTAAGTCTTGGAGCTGGCAGGTTGAAAACTTTTTTCAAAGTGGTCCTGCCGAACATCAAATCAGGCATTATTGCAGCTATTCTGATTGCATTTCTGGAATCTTTTAATAATGTCGACATCTCAGTCTTTATGACGGGTCCCGGAATCAGCACGCTGCCAATTCAGATGCTGACATACGTGGAGAACCATTTTGACCCCACGATTGCTGCTATTTCAGTTTTACTCATGATCTTTACCGCGGTACTTATGTTCATCATTGAACGGTTGATGGGTTTATCCTACTTCACCAAACGATAACGGAGGCTTTCATCCATGGCATTGCTTACTCTGGAAAATATTTCGGTTGCCTACGACCAGCAATATATTTTGAAGGACTTCAATTTAAGTGTAGAAAAAGGAAATTTAATTTCCCTTCTCGGTCCAAGCGGATGCGGGAAAACGACGACTTTGCGGCTTATCGCCGGATTTTTGGAAGCTAAGTCCGGCAAATTCGGATTAAATGGGAAGGACTACACGCGGATTCCCGTTAGCAAGCGTAACTTTGGCTTCGTTTTCCAGAGTTATGCGCTGTTCCCGCACTTGTCCATTTACGATAATGTGGCCTTCGGCCTTCGTCTTCGGAAGGTAGGCGGAGCGGAGCTTGATCGACGTGTTCGGAACATTCTAGAAACGGTAAGCTTGTCCGGCTTCGAGAAGCGTTACCCGAAAGAACTGTCAGGCGGTCAGAGACAGCGTGTGGCTATTGCGCGGGCGCTAGTCATCGAACCCGAGCTGCTGCTCTTCGACGAGCCCCTAAGTAATCTAGATGCCAATCTGCGCATCAATATGCGCGTAGAGATTCGCCGTATTCAACAAGAGCTTGGCATTACTACCGTCTATGTATCCCATGATCAGGAGGAGTGCTTCTC
>NZ_JBFTQB010001312.1:0-1225 GCF_056398785.1 Paenibacillus sp. 01T422
AGATTATAATGTATTCCTTCATTGTCTTGGAACTCAATTAGTAAAACAGCCTCATTTTCAATAATAAGCGCACAAGCTCTTACCCGAATTGGATAAGTCAATCTGATCATCGCCTTTCGATAGGTGTCGGTGTCACTTTCCAACTACTGCAGTACTTGATTTTCTGGCAAATGAAAGACAGAAATGACCCCCTGAATGTGATAAGCAACCTTCTCCTCTGTAACAAAACACAGGATAGCACTCGTCGGCCGATCACGAACCGCAATAATCGTCATTCCCAGGACTTCCGCATTCATACGCACAATATAGTGAAACTTCGTTGTTCCATTGATACTTAAACCTTCAATTGTATGTTGAGCAATCCTAATCTCCTGCTCACTTAACCCTTTTTCGAAAATGGATGAAATATCAAGCAGCAAATCTGGGAACTCATCCATATCAATCCTCGTCCCAGCTACGGCTTCATCCTCTAGAATATCAGGATTTCCAGATAATTGCAGTACGTTATTTTTGAATCCGGACATCGCCATATAGATCCTCGTGAAGAATGAAATTAACATATGATTGCTCCTCCCGTTTGCTGAGTGCAACATTCTCAAGCGTAAGTCGCGCGGCTAACTTGGAACAGTATTAGATATATTGTTTGGAAAGTGAAAAAAGCCCAGGAATGGGCTTTTTATTTATTAAGAGCAAAGGGGGGGGCTTAACCAATACAATTAACTAAAAAAGTTAACTGCTAAAATTGAAAAAATAAAGAGCCTACACTCTGTGAGTGAAGGCTCTTGCAGGTTTAGAAAGTATCTGATAACCTGTTTTATTGTTTGTAATTTTCGTTTCTTTTTTTATTCTTGGCTGCACTAGAGATTTCATTCATGAATATATCTAAATTCGCACCTTTAAATTTCTGCATATATTTTGATTCTGTTCTGGATGACACTTTTCCATCCTTTATATTCCATATGCCATCATCAAAATTATAAGACCAATAATCTCCTGCATCTGTTTTGACAAGCATTAAAATTACTTCTTCACCTTTTTTAACATGGTTATTATTTTCTAATGAATTTGATGAGGAACCGTGTTGTAAATAAGTAATTATATCGGTATCCATTTTCCCATAAAGAACTTTATCTACTTTTATATTTGCAGGTGTCACATCAAACGAAAAGTTTTGTTTACTTTGAACTCCAGCATCCTTCTGATAAGTTTTACCCTCATTTAATAC
>NZ_JBFTQB010001313.1:0-1219 GCF_056398785.1 Paenibacillus sp. 01T422
CCATCTGTGTCCATATCGTCCATTTCGTAAGTACGGATGCTCTCTTCTGTAACTTCCAGCCACTTGAATTCATCCCGATGCTCTAATAAATAAGCGATTTCTTTATTGGACAAATCTGTTTTGATTTTACGCGGAACCCAGTAATAACTTGGATCTTTCACTTTGTTTTTATTGATATCATAACCAAGGTCCATGGCAAGCACGATATCCGCGATCTCCAGCTTCTTGGAATCCGGCTTGCCGTATTTATCAAAAACGTCAGTTTTCAATTTGCTCGCCATGCGAATGACTTCATCTTTATCCTGCTGGGACGRCTCGATCCGGAAAAATAAGGACTGCACTGGGATGGTGTAGGCAAGAGGTGATTTCGTAGAATCATAAATGTTGCCGCGAATAGGAGCAATTTTGTTCGTCTGATTCGTAYTGGTATTCTCTGCTGCCTTCAAATCTTTGGCTTGAACGAATTGTAAAATGGCCAAACGTACGATAAGTACGGAAAATAATAAGAACGTTACAAAGAAGAAGATATTAATCCGAAACGAAAAATGCCGCTTCTTGGTGATTTCTCTTTTCTTTGGATCATCCATTATGGATGGTTTCATCACACTCAGATCCTTTCTTGCACAATAGCTTGCTGATCATCAAATAGTTCAAGCAGGGATCGGATACCCTCCCCGGTATGGTAGTCGTAACGGATAATACGAACCGCATCGATGCCGACTTGACTCGGCGCCCAAACATCGTTCGTCTCGTGATCGCCGATATAGAGGACATCCTTGGCTGCTACACCTGCACGTTCTAGAGCAAGTTGAAAAATGGCCGGATCCGGCTTCTCAAGACCAACCTCTGTCGACACGAGTACAGGATCAAAATAGTGCAGAATCCCTTTATCCTCTAAAATAGCTTTCAGTGTAGGAGCAAAATTGCTAATAATCCCAATTCTAAAGCCTTGGGCTTGAAGTCTTTCGAGAAAAGGTTTAACATCATCAAACAATTCATAGTACTCAGGTGCGGTATAAATCTCGTACAGCTCGTGGCAGCACTTGAAAATCTCTTCCTCTGTCCACTCCTCATGGATGCCCAGTTTATGTAGCACATATTTATATAGGTTGACCCAGAATTCACGATCTGACTCTGGCGAACACACAATGAAATTATCTTGTTTATTCACATAATAAAATAGACGAAAAGCCTCCGTAAACAGTTCACTGATATGAGC
>NZ_JBFTQB010001314.1:0-1210 GCF_056398785.1 Paenibacillus sp. 01T422
GGCAGCGCTCTCCATAACGCTTGGGTATACGGATGCCGCAGCCTTTCCCCATTCCCTGTGAAATCACCACGAGGTGCAATTTCAACGATCGTCCCCGCATATAACACAGCAATCCGATCGGCTATTGTTAAAGCAGCTTCAATATCATGTGTGATTAACATCACCGCACAACCTTCCTCAGCCAGCTGCCTGAACCGGTTTAGCGTCTCACTCATTGATGAAGGGTCCAAGCCCGGAGTAGGCTCATCCGCAATCAATAACCGAGCACCGCTTACAGTAGCCGTTGAGACGAGAACTTTTCGCGCCATTCCTCCTGAGAGCTGGAAGGGAAACAGCTTGGCAACAAAGTCCGCTAACTTATACTTGTTAAAAGCCTGCCGCTGAAGCTCAGCGGGATCTCCTCGCCGAACCGCTTGTCTGACTYGATCACCGACGCGCATCAAGGGATCTAAATACTGAACAGACTGAGGGATAAGCGCGATTTCTTTCCCACTTAGACCCTCCTGCCTTTCAGTAGTCAGCTTCTCGCCTTTGAAGTTAATGGTCCCCGTAACCTGAGCGTTGCCAGGGAGTATGCCCAAGATGGCGTGGGCTAGCAGACTTTTGCCAGAACCGCTGGAGCCAACGACGGCTAGAATTTCTCCGGCATCAATCGAAAGTTCCAATTTATGAATAGCTTCCGTATTTATTGGGCGGAAATGGCGATCAAACCGATGAAAGCTGATCGAAAGTTCACTGACTTCCAACATAAAAGTGAATCCCTCTTTTCCAAGCTTGAAATTTGTTTAATGCTCATATGCACGTCTTGGATCTACCCACAACTTCAAGTTCTCTCCCAACATGGCAAAAGCCCTAACCAACAAAAGTAAGCATAAGCCAGGGAACAACGCCAGCCACCACATACCAGAAGATAAATAACGCATCGATTCGGACAAAATAATGCCAATCGCCGGCTCATGCGGGGAAAGTCCCATCCCAATGAAGGTAACCGCAGCCTCGTGCAAAATCGCATGAGGAACGATTAGAATAAGTCCAACCAATAGCTGGGGCAGTAGGTGAGGGATGATATGTCTTGTCGCAATCCACCAGTTAGATTTACCGAAATTACGCGATATGGAGACATACGGCGCCGAACGGATCTGCATCACTTCAGCACGTATGACCCTCGTTAAACTAGGCCAATGTGTTAGGGCAACGCCTATGATAATCC
>NZ_JBFTQB010001315.1:0-1207 GCF_056398785.1 Paenibacillus sp. 01T422
GAATATGGCCAGCGACTGGCTTCTTATATTCGTGCCTCTGAGTTCGGGGAACGAATGCAGGTGAAGCTGTTTTCGAAATTAGAATTGATCTTAGAAGTTCTTGAGGCTCAGCAAGCAGCAGGTGTGTTATTGATGTCGGAGACGTATTATCGGCTTCTTATGGATCGGAGAACTAGCCTCCATAAGATGATTTTAAGCGAAACGATTGCGAACTCGCTGGATGCAGAAACGAAGGTTCCATTTTTGTATCGGTTTCAATCCTTGCACCATTTGCTTACACGACTCCAGGCCTTCCATGCTGAAAAGCTGAATGAGGAGAGAAGCGGCCATGGGGCTAAAAAAACCAGTGTCGTCTCCATTTATAGCTCAAGCGGAAATAGTGGTAAGACTATGACGGCTATTCATTTAGCCAAACAGCTTTCTTTTCGTGGTGAACGAGTTTTTTATTTAAGTCTGGAATCCGTTAGTTCAACTTCACTTTGGTTGATGGGCGAAACAGGACGATTTTCACAGTTAATCTACTATTTGAAAAGCTCGCCTGGATTACTCGGTCCTAAGCTGCAATTACTTAAATCATTTGATCCGCAGCTGCGATTTGACTATTTGTCCCCCAATGATCAGGTCAGGGAAATGCAAGAAATAAGCGGAGAGCAAATCCGCGTTCTCATCGACGCACTGATTTCTTTGAATGAATATGAGTACATCATTATAGATCTTGAAGCATCTGTGCATCCGCGAATTGTAAAAGGACTGGAGGTCAGCGACCATATCATTTGGCTTGTTCGGGATGATTTGAATGATGTTTATAAAACAAAAGTGCTTAATAAGCAATTGGGTGCGATACAAAACGTACATTTTGTTATGAATAAATATATAGGCATGCAAACGAATGATTTCTCGGAGCTTGGTCGTGATATCGCTTTTAAACTTCCTTATATCCCAGAGTGGAAAAGCATAAGAACTCCAGAGCAGATGTGGGCATCCAGCTTATTCTCGGAACAGGCCTATGAGATGGCTGCAACTCTTTTTCTCAGCAAAAGAAATTTTTCTAGAGATGAAGGAGCTGTTGCTTCATGAATCAAAGTCATTTCTTGGCATTGAAGCAGGAAATTAAGGAAAAGCTTGATCTTTCAAGCACGGTAAGCGATGCCAAGTTGATAGAGCTTATTGAAGAAGCTATTTTTGCTGCATCAACGGAGGCTAGATG
>NZ_JBFTQB010001316.1:0-1207 GCF_056398785.1 Paenibacillus sp. 01T422
GGATTCTACAAGTACGGATTGGGCGACTGCTAAAGCAGCCGATCTGAATGGCGATAATAAGATCGACATTCTGGATCTTGCGATCGTTGCATCTAAGATACTCGAATAATTAATTTCATAATTTGAACAGCGAGTTATGCCCTCTCTCGTTAAGTGGGAGTAGGGCATAACTCGATTAACTATTACATGAGAGACCATCTGTTCTTTTTAAAAAAAGGAGTTCAAAAGATGAGAAAAGTTAAAGAAATTGCTTCCCTGTTTATGGCTATGGCTGTATTAGCGAGCATATTTATCGGGGTGCCACAAGCCGTTAAAGCTGCAATCGATACAAACCTCGAAGCTACATTCAAGACTCGAAATACGGAAGGGGTTGTACCCGTAACAGATGTAACAGTTGCGTTAAGCATGATTCAGGGGTCGACCGCAATACTGCTTGCCACCATATCCCCCGAAAATGCTGCAGACAAGAAGGTAACCTTCTCATCAAGTAATACAGAAGTAGCAACAGTTACTGAAGCATTTTACAATCCTTTTACAGGTGCAACTAGCGTAAAGGTAAACGCAGTAGCAGAAGGAAATGCAGTAATTATTGCAACCACAGCAGACGGTAGTAAAACAGCCGTGTTTCATATTACGGTGGTTTCATCCACTCAACCATTAGTACCTACAGCAGTACTTTCAGCAGACAACAGCGTTAAGCCTGAAAGCACTTTTACAGTGGGCGTTAGCCTGGCGAATTTGACACAACCTGTTTTTGCTGAGGACATTACATTAGCTTATGATGCCAACGTATTTGAGTATGTAAGCGCTTCTGGTGTAAATACCGACATTCAAATTGTTACAGAGGATAAAAGTACACCCGGAAAAGTTAGACTAATTGCAGCCAATATCGGAGGGATACTAGGAGCCGGCACACCTGTTCTGAATACTGCTTTTAAAGTTAAAGCCGGTGTTATGAATACTAGCAGTACAATTGCAGTTACGCAGGCAAAGCTTGGTATAGCGCCCCAGGGAACTGTAATTGAAGCGCTCCTCGGCAGTAAGAACATTTCAATTAGCAATTCAGAAGTGGTTGTAGATAAAGCAGCATTGATTGCAGCGCTTACCAATGCTCGAAATTTATATGAAACTGCAGAGGTTGGCCCACAGCCTGGACAATATCCGCAAGCATCTAAGGATGTGTTTGGGGAAGCGATCAGCACAGCAC
>NZ_JBFTQB010001317.1:0-1207 GCF_056398785.1 Paenibacillus sp. 01T422
GTAGTTATCTATCTCATAATGAAGTACTTGTAAGTGCTAGTATCTTAGTTTCCTTAAATAAAAAAAGCACCCAAGAAGGTGCTCTAATCATTCTTTTTATGTTAAACAAACCTGTCCAATAACTTCATTTCCTTTTTCAAAGCGCTGGGCATCGCCTGTCAAGCAATACGTAGTGGAAACTGCGTTTTGAGAAATCTCATTCGTAAACATATTCTCAGCCATCTTGTCTGCTCGTTTTGCAGCTGTAAATATACTAAAATAAAAAATACACCCCACAATCCAAAAAATAGTCAATATGATTATTAACCAAATCATATTCTACTCATACCTCCTAATAGTTTGTTCCACATAAGAATCAGACGGAGGCCGTATTCGGCAGCTGGCTGACATACTGATTGTATATTCAGCTTAGTCCCTCTAGCTTTGCGTCACTGACTTTCATCAATTTTGCCATTGTCTTACGATTTATGTGATTGTCGTTTATAGGATTATTTTAGCAAACGATACAGATGTGACATCTGCCATACGAACCATTATTCGGATCAATATGTAGGTATAAATAACTATTTTTTGCTGTCTTTTGCCTTTCGTACTGCTTGATATATATGTGAAATAGACAAATACAGCAGGATACCAACTATAGCGCCCACTGCGTCTAAAACGACATCTGCTGGCTTAGAGCTTCGATCCTTAATAAAACTTTGGTGGAATTCATCCGATACTGCGTAGACCGTGCATAATAGCACAGAAATGAGAAAGTTCCTGCCAAAACTGCAGCGCAATAATACTTGGAGTAAGCGGGCAATTAGTCCTCCGAGTACACCATAAATGAATAGATGAGCAAATTTACGTATTAAAAATTCAACAAAACTGCTTGCATTACTCGTTTTTAGACTTATTGTCTCAGCACCATAATTAATGCTAGTACCCGAAAAATGTTCGTTGATCGTTTTTTCAGATATTTTCTTTTTGATCCACGGTTTAAGATCCTGCATTTGATGAGATTGAGAGGATAAGCCATAAATCAAGCCAAGCAATATTAATATTGGGAGAACATACAATAGAAACTTAAGAACGTTTGATTTCTTTGCCATGATGTATCACCCACAAGTTCCGTATAAACTCTCTAACCTATTCATTTGACAGAGCTTTTTCGATCTGACCAATTGCACTGCCTTGCGCCGCTTGCTTCATAGAATAATAAGAT
>NZ_JBFTQB010001318.1:0-1205 GCF_056398785.1 Paenibacillus sp. 01T422
AAACAGATCTCAGCTATGACGCTGGCATTGATTTCAAAACGGGACTTGAACCAGGCGATGTGATGCCGACTTGGGAAAACCGTACAATCGAGTCGAAGAACATCGGAGAGTTCTGCTGCGGAATCGGTGGTAGTGAAACGAAGGTTGGTACACCGGGAAGAAATAACAGCACAAGTGCAATCCTCTACTCAGGCAATGCAACAAGCGCTGTAGAGAATTATGCTTATAATCAAATGTTTGATGCTGATTTTGATATTAAACCTTCCACAGTGCTTTCTTATTGGATAAATCCGGAAGGCAGTGCAGGAACCGTACTACCTGGCAATGCAAGAACAACAAGCCAAAATTACGCCGTTGACTTGCTCTTCACCGATGGTACGTATCTGCATAATCTGAGTGCCGTCGATCAAAACGGTGTCGGTCTTAATCCGTTGGCACAAGGAAATGGCGGTAAACTTGTTTCCGATCAATGGAATTTTGTGACATCAAATATCGGAGCAGTGGCTGCCGGGAAAAGAGTAGATAAAATTCTCATCTCCTTTAATGCTACGGGGAAAACCGGATATTCACGCGGATATTTCGATGATATCTCGATCGAACACGGGAAAAGCGAAGCAAGTGCATTCTTAGCGGGCAGCTCAGTCGTTTCGGCTGGTCAAACGTTTAATTTGACGTATGGATTAGGCGGAGTGACACAAAGCGTATATGCTCAAGATTTTACGATTGCGTATAATTCGGATATTTTTGAATTGCTTTCCGCCAAATCGGCGAAGGAAAACGATTTCGTGATCGTGGACGAGAAAGCAGCTCCTGGTCAAAGCCGATACCTTGCCGTTCATGTTGGCGCGAGTGCTTCCCAGCCAAACGGTGCCCTGCTGTCGCTTCAATTCAAAGCGAAGACATCGGAAATTGGCGCAGCCGGCACAATCGCGGTCTCCCAACTTGTGATTGCCGATGGAGAAGGCAAAGAGACCGAGATGCCTAGCGTTTCGAAAACGATCAGCATTAAAGCGGTGGACAAAACAGCGCTGAACAGCTTAATTGCAGAAGCGCAAGCGGTACATGATGCGGCTGTCGAAGGAACCAAATACGGTCAATACCCGGTAGGTTCCAAAGCAATTCTGCAAGCAGCTATCGATGCGGCTAAAGCAGTAGCGAACATGCAGGCTACACAGGACGAAGTAGACCTGGCAAGAACGCAGCTG
>NZ_JBFTQB010001319.1:0-1197 GCF_056398785.1 Paenibacillus sp. 01T422
ATCAGCAGCCCCTGAATGTACGGGCAGCAGGAGCAGCGAAACGCCCATAGTAATCACCAGGGAAATTCGACGTGTTGCGGAACTCTTTTTTAACAAAATCATGGTCATTCTCCTTCATCCTTAGTAAAACTTACGCGAATTGAGCAAGCTTTCCAGTTCTCTCATTATGCTTCTCTTGAGCCCCAAATATGCGTGCGCTGAATAACAAAAAGCCGTTAAGGTGCCCTCATGGGGGATCTTAACGGCTTTACTTATGTGAAAGGAAAATTAGTGCTTACGTCCAGGAATAGCACCTGTTTCTTCATAGGCTTTGACGATGATATCAATTTCTTTCTTCAGCTCATTGAGAAGTTCAGCTTCTGGGACCTTACGGATCATTTCACCATAGCGGAACAGCATGCCCTCACCACGAGCACCCGCAATCCCAATATCCGCCTCACGGGCCTCTCCAGGTCCGTTAACCGCACAACCTAAGACAGATACTTTAATTGGCACCTTGATCTTGGCAATGTAGTCCTCCACCTCGTTAGCGATCGAGAACAAGTCAATGTCGAGACGACCGCAGGTCGGACAGGATACGAGCGTTGCCGCATTTGTAATTAAGCCAAATGTCTTGAGCAACTCACGCGCAACCTTAATCTCTTCAACCGGATCCGCGCTAAGCGAAATACGAAGCGTGTTCCCAATTCCCATGTTGAGAAGCGTTCCAATACCCGCGGCACTTTTCACTGCGCCCGTAAAGAGCGTTCCCGCTTCGGTAATCCCAAGATGAAGAGGGTAGTTAAATGCTTTCGCAGCTTGTGAATAAGCGGCAATCGCCATCGGTACATCAGAAGCTTTGAGGGAGACGATAATATCTTGAAAATCTAATTCTTCTAGAATGTTGATATGAAATAAGGCACTTTCCACCATAGCTTCCGGAGTCGGGTAACCATACTTCTCCAGTAGATGGTTCTCAAGCGAACCTGCATTAACGCCGATTCGAATTGGAATCCCACGCTCTTTACAAGCTTTAACAACCGCCTCTACTTTCTCGCGGCGGCCTATATTGCCTGGATTAATCCGTACTTTATCGATCCCATTCTCAATCGCAGCAAGCGCTAGACGATGGTCAAAATGGATATCGGAAACTAACGGAATATGGATCTGTTTCTTAATTTCTTTGATCGCTTCAGCTGCTTCCTTGTTGTTCACGGT